>JAFXSU010000283.1 GCA_017525435.1 Victivallales bacterium | reverse complement strand
CTCGCCGACGGAATATGTTGTGGTGATGCCCCGTTACCACGATGTTTGCTCACGGATTCAAGGTCTCGGCTAACCCTACTTGCTAGATCGGCTAGTTCGGCTAGATCGGCTAGCCCTGCCAGATCGGCCAGTTCGGCTAGAATTAAAATCAGCGAGGAATCAAACCATGTTAAACAGCCTTGCACATGCGCGTCCATATAGGGAGGTATGCCCCCACCCCCTACGATAGTAATGTAATGCGGTTTTCAATGGTTGCAAGTCCCTTGCCGGGAAAGGAAACGGAATCTTAGTTTTCCTATGATTTTTGCCTTGGGACTGTAGTTTCAGACTTCATTCTCTAGGAGGGTGCCTAGCAGACTGCCTAAGTCCGGAAATCCGAATCCAGAGCTCTGAGTCTTTCTCCCCAAGACGTTAAACCTTAAGCTTTAAGCCGGAATAAAAGCCCCAATTGCACTTCAACAATTCTACGGGCGCTGCCGCCCCCGCACCCTTGCCGTTTGAGAAAACAGCTTAGTTAGGTTCCCTCAACGGGGAATATAGCTTTTAGGCTTTAAGCGTTATAAAGTTAGTTGACTTATGACGAATCGTTTTGTCACCATCTTTCCACTGTGCGCGGTGTTGTTCTCGGTGTTTGCGTGCGTATTTCCGCAATTGCTTACGCCTCTCAGTTTTTTGATTGAACCACTGCTGGGCCTAATCATGCTGGGGATGGGGACCTCGCTTGCGGTGGACGACTTTGCACGCGCTGTGCGGCGTCCGAAAGCGGTGCTGATCGGAATGTCGTTGCAGTTCCTGCTAATGCCTTTGCTTGCCTATGGAATTGGCCTGGCTTTGCGTTTGCCGAAGGAGCAATTCATCGGGCTGGTGATGGTCGGCACGGTAGCAGGTGGGACCGCCTCGAATGTCATCGCATACTTGGCTGGCGGTGATGTCGCGCTCTCCATCACCATGACTGCTTGCTCCACCGTCGCGGGAATATTCCTGACGCCGTTGCTTTCGTCATTCTATCTTGGGCAGACCGTCCAGGTGTCGGCGTTGGATATGTTCAAGAGCATTCTGGTGGTAGTCGCCTTGCCGGTGAGTCTTGGGTTGGTCATCAACCGCCTGTGCCGCAGGCACTCGGATGTCTTGGCGAAAATATGCCCCATCGTCTCGGTGGTGGGCATTGTGCTGGTGATCGGCATTGTTGTGGCATTGAACCGCGAGAACCTTCACCAATGTGGTTGGCTGGTGATTCTGGCGGTCATCCTGCACAATGGTGCGGGACTGGCATCGGGGTATTTCTTCGCGAAGCTCTTCCGGTGCGACCGCAAGACCGCCATCACCATCGCCATCGAGGTCGGGATGCAGAACTCCGGACTGGCCGTCGCGCTCTCCAAGAAATTCTTTGACGTCGCCGCCGCATTGCCCGGAGCGATTTTCAGCGTCTGGCATAACATCTCCGGAGCGATTTTGGCGGGAATTGTCCAGCGGGCGAATACGGCAAAGCGGGAAAGTCCAGAAGGACAGGTGTATCCGCAGGACAAGTGAGATTACCGGAGTCAACGATATAATTTTCTTTTTTTTCAATTTGGTTATGCAAACACAGCCTTTTATATTATATTGATATAATCCCCTTAATTTCTGAGGATTTCCAAGATGAAACCCTATACCGTCTTAGCCAAGCAGCAACTTTCCGAAAATGTGTTCCAGATGCGAGTGTATGCGCCGTTAGTAGCGGCGGCACGCAAGCCTGGACAATTTGTGTTAATCTCTGTGGATGAAGACTATGGAGAGCGTGTGCCGTTGACCATCGCAGATGCGGATGCGGGCGAGGGCAGCATCACCTTGGTCTTCCAGAAGGTCGGATACACCACGACGAAGCTCTCCGAATTTCAGGTCGGCGATGCCCTGGCGGTGGTCTTTGGGCCGCTGGGCCGCCCGACGCAAATCGAGAAGGTCGGTCGCGTGGTCTGCGTGGGCGGCGGCATTGGCATCGCTCCGTTGAACCCCATCGCGCGTGCTTTGAAGAATGTTGGCAACCACTTGACCTGCATTCTGGGTGGCCGCACCAAATCACTGGTGATTATGGAGGATTTGATGCGCTCGTATGCCGACGAGGTGATTGTCTGCACGGATGATGGCTCACATGGCCGCAAAGGCGTTGTTACCATGCCGCTCAAGGAGTTGTGCGAGAGTGCAACCCCGCCTGACCTGGTGATTGCCATCGGTCCGCCGATCATGATGAAATTCTGCGTGGAGACGGTGCGTCCCTACAATGTGCCGATTACCGTTTCGCTGAACACTATCATGGTGGACGGCACTGGAATGTGCGGCGGCTGCCGGGTGACGGTCGGCGGACAGACCAAGTTCGTGTGCGTGGATGGACCTGAGTTTGATGGACTTCAGGTGGATTTCGATGGCATGATGAAGCGTCTGGGGTCCTTCAAGCCGCAAGAACGGCGGATGATGGATCACGCCTGCCACATCATGAATGTGGCCGAACAGTCCGCGTTGGCCAATAAGTAATTGCAGAAGTGCGCTATGAAGACGATTGAAGAACTCGATTCGCAGGCGCAAGGCCTGCTGGACAATTTTCGCAAGCTGACGACGGTGACTCCCAAGGATCGCATGGCGATTCCGCCACAGGAGATGCCGAGCCAGGAGCCGGAAGTGCGGCGTCACAACACCAACGAGGTCGCGTTGGGCTATACCGAGGCGCAGGCGGTCATCGAGGCGAACCGCTGTCTGCAATGCGCGAATCAGCCGTGCCGTGAGAGCTGCCCGGTGAAATTGCCCATCCGGGATTTTGTGCACGCCATCGCCCAAAGTGATTTTGGCGGAGCCATTCGGCTGATCAAAGAGCAGAGTCTTCTGCCGGCGGTGTGCGGACGCGTCTGCCCGCAGGAGAAGCAGTGCCAGTCCAGTTGCACGATGGGGAAGGTTCTCAAGAATCCCTCGAAGGCGGTGGCGATTGGCCGTCTGGAGCGCTTTGTGGCGGACCGCGAGCGCGAGTCCGGCGTGGTGGAGATGCCGAAGGTTGCTCCGGCGACCGGCAAGCGCGTGGCGGTGGTGGGGTCTGGTCCTTCCAGCCTCACGGTGGCTGCAGATACACGACGCGCCGGCCACGACGTGACGGTCTTTGAGGCGTTCCACAAATTCGGCGGTGTGATGCAGTATGGCATTCCGGAATTCCGTCTGCCGAAGGCGATTGTGAATGCCGAGGTGAACAACCTCCGTGCGATGGGCGTGCATCTTGAGCCGAATTTCCTTGTGGGGCGCACCAAGACTCTTGGCGAACTGGTCAAGGAATACGACGCGGTGTTCCTGGGCATCGGCGCAGGTCTGCCCAAGTTCATGGATCTGCCTGGCGAGAACCTCCCAGGGGTCTTCTCCGCCAGCGAATTTTTGACTCGCGCGAATTTGATGAAGGCCTACGACCGCGAACATGCAGCCACGCCGTTGCCCGATGTGAAGCGCGTGGCGGTCTGTGGCGGTGGCAATGTCGCCATGGATGCAGTGCGCACCGCTCTGCGCATCGGCGCGGAGGAGGTCTATCTGGTGTATCGACGGGGGCGTGATGAGATGCCCGCGCGTGCCGAGGAGATCGAACACGCCGAAGAAGAAGGCGTGAAGTTCCATCTGCTCTGTAACCCCAAGCAGATTCTGGCAGATGAAAAGGGACAGGTGCGTGCCCTCGAATGCCTGCGCTACGAGCTTGGCGAGCCGGATGCCTCCGGCCGACGGCGCCCTGTCGCCATCCCCGGCAGCGAATTTGAACTGGCGGTGGATACGGTCATTGTTGCCATCGGCAATGTCGCCAATCCATTGATTCGCATGACCAGCGAAGAACTCGGACTGGAATTCAACCAGAAGGGCCTGATTGTCTGCGATGAGATGGGACGAACCAGCCTCCCGACAGTCTTCGCAGGTGGAGATATCGTCTCTGGGGCGGCGACGGTGATTTTGGCGATGGGGCAGGGGCGTCTGGCGGCTGCCGCCATCAACGAGATGTTGGCAAAGAAATAGCACTTTGTTTCCCCATTAAAGCAATTGGCAATTAGCATTCGCCATGTTTCCATGAAGGCATTTAAATGGGCTTAAAGCCTAAGGTCTTAGGTTGTAGGCTGCCTGTTAGATGTCCATTTTGTAATAAAATAGTAATTAACTTGCTTTGTGTAAATAAGTTAAATTGTTATTTACATAGAGCGATAGCAAAAACGAATCGAACGTGAATCCATACTTCAAATACCCTCTGATTGGCCTTCTGGTGTTCATTGTTTTGCTCGTGCTGGTCGTGCGTGGTTGCGGCGGCAAGGACAAGGTTCCTGAGCCAAGTACTTCGACATCGGTGACCGAGGGGCCGGGCGGTCCTGCCGTTGTGTCGCAGCCCGTGACGGCTCCGCCGGCCACGACTGTCCAGCCGCCGTCTGTTTCAACTTCGCCGTCGGTGCAACCATCGTCGGTTGCCAGCCCCGAGGTCGAGAAGATGCTTGAAAGTGCGCGGGAACAGCTCAACCGCGGGATGCTGGAGGCCGCGCGACAGATTGCACGCAATGTCCTTAAAATGCCTGAAGTCGTCGAGTTTGACAAGACTTGGCGCCGTGCTGCGGAAATCATCGATGCGGCGGACAAGCGTTTGATGAACTCCACCGCCCCCACCTCGGAGAAGAAGAAATACGTCGTGGTCAAAAACGACAATCTCACTTTCATCGCGCGCCGAAATTTCACTTCGATTGGCGCATTGAAGCGCATCAACGAAAATCTCCGTCACAACACGGTGATTCGGCCATCCCAGACCATCATGTTCATTTCTGGAAAATGGAGCATCCGCGTCTCCAAACAGCACTTCCTGTTGATGCTCTACCTGAACGATGAACTGTACCGCATCTACACAGTTGGCATTGGACGGGACAACCGGACGCCGGCGGGGACTTTCCTGATCACGGGGCTTACTGAAGAACCCGCCTGGTACCGCAATGACGGCCAGGTCATTCCCTACGGCGATGCGGAGAACCTCCTGGGCACGCGTTGGATGAAGCTCACTCCCACGGAGGGGACCGACCCCACGTTGGAAGGCTATGGCATCCACGGCACTTGGGAACCCGACAGCTGCGGAACGAGCTGCTCGGCGGGATGCGTGCGGATGCGCAACGAGGAGGTCGAGGAACTCTTCGATTTCATTCCTCCACCAAGGGACCGCACTCCGCCTGTCCGCGTTGTCATTGAGGAATAACGGGGCGAGATGTCCACGAATCTCTTGGATTTTGAAGAGCCTCTGGCGGAGCTGGAACTCTGCTATGATGCGTTGAATGAATATGCCCAGGCGGATCCAGGCACCTTTGGCGAGGCGCTGAAGCTCCTGGAGGAGAAAATCCGCACGCTCAAAGAGCAATTCGTGAGCAATATGACGCCGTGGGAGAAGGTGCGTATGGCGCGCCATCCCATGCGTCCCCAGCCTGTGGATTTATGCCGATTGATCTTCACGGATTTTCTCGAATTGCATGGCGACCGGCGGTTTCGGGATGACCGTGCCATTATTGGCGGATTCGCGATGCTGGGGAATGAGCCTGTGGTGGTGATTCTAACCCAGAAGGGTCACAATCTGCGTGAATACAATGAAACGCACTTCGGGATGGGGGAGCCAGAGGGCTATCGCAAGGCGTTGCGGCTGATGCAGCTGGCTGAGAAGGCCCGACGGCCGATTATCACTCTCGTGGATTCCCCAGGCGCCTATCCAGGCGTAGGGGGCGAGGAACGCCATATCGGCGAGGCAATTGCTTGCAATCTTCGAGATATGTTCCGACTGACGGTGCCGGTCGTCAGCGTGATTACAGGCGAGGGCGGTTCCGGCGGTGCCTTGGCTCTGGCGGTCGGTAACCGCGTGCTGATTCTTGCAAACGCATATTATTCCGTGATTACCCCAGAGGGCTGTGCGGCAATCCTCTGGCGGAGCCCCGAAAAAACTGCCGAGGCGGCCAATGCACTCAAACTCACGGCAACGGATCTACTGCAACTCAAGGTGGTGGACGAGATTGTCCCCGAACCTCTTGGCGGCGCTCACCGCGATCCCGCTGCCACCGCGCAATTCCTACGTGAGGCGTTGATTCGCAATATCAAGATGTTACGCAAACATTCCGGCAGCAGCCTAAAGTCGGATCGATATAAGCGCTTCCGCAAACTCGGCGAGTGGAAGGAAATCTGACGTCCCGAAATCCGAGTCCCTCTACCCCGAGATCCGAGTTCCGCCGACGGGATTCAACTTGCCGAAATGGGATTCTTAGGAAACAGCTCTATTGCAGAATATCATAGCCACTCATCCACATACCGTCCATAGTCGGCGTCGGAGCGGTTCTTGACCACGTATTCGTGCGGTCCGTCTGGTGTCTCCTGGAAGGTATTTTCTCCGGTGGTGGGATCGCTGGATGCACGTCCCCGCACGAGGTCGTACATTCCAGTGGCGGGAGAGACGACACTTGCACCCAGCAGGATTAGCAGTGGATCCCAGCAGAAATGCGCCTGTCGCATCGGCCCTTCGGCATGGAGTTCGGATGCCTTTCCGCCCAGCCGATAGCCCGGCGTGCGGTCATAGGCATCCATGGCCTGCCGTAGCAAGTCGTTGGACGGCAGGAACGCCCCTGCCAGCACGGTGTAACCGACCTCGAAGCCCAAAAAGGTGATGGGCGCGGGCCAGTTGGCCAGGACGGTCGAACCGGTGCGGGTGACCAACGGGTTCACGGGGGAACCGCCAGTGAGGTTGTACTCGCTGCCGCACGGCCAGTTGCCCGCCATCATATACAAGTGCTCGACCTTTTGTGCGACCAGTTCAGTGCCGCTTAGTGGCGAAAACTCATCCGGCGGACTTGCCAGCAATTCGGCGTAGTTTTCAGGGAAACCGATGGAAAGCAATGTCACCTTTTCGGGCGAGGTCGCCAGCAGCCGCCGATAAAGGCGCACGGGAGGCTCCGCCGAGGCATTGTCCGCATACTTTGAGGGCATCTGCGCCAAGAACTTCTGGTAGGATGGCCCGTTGCGTCCGGAGCAGTCGCCTTCCCAATGCTGGACGATGCCGACGGGCACGTCCACGCCGTGTGCCATCAGAAATGCGTCCAGTGACCGGACGCTCTCCTCGAAGCACGCGTTGAGGCAGACACCGAGGATATGAAAGACTCCGCGTTTCTGGAGGTTGATGAGCACGCGGACGGCCATTACATCGTCCACGTCGGTGTACCAGTCGGTGTCGAGAATAACGGGGCGGGTAGACATGTTTTTGGTTTTAGAGGGACTCGGATCTCGGAGTTCTAATTAGATTGTTTCCAGGATGTTGCGGAAGTCCTGGCAGAATTGGCGGGCGTCCGTGGCGCAGGGGGCGCCGCCGCCGAGGACGAGGGTGCCGTTGAAATTTCGGCAGCGAACGATGGAGACCAGTTCCTTGATTTCGGCGTTGCCCTGCGCGAGGCGTCGCGGCGTGCCGTTCCACAATGCGTCGTTGACATCCAGGGAGGTCATTGTTCGGATGAAGCGTCCAGTCCCATAGGAGCGCAGGAAGGGCATCTCGCCAGCCTTCACGAAGTTCACGGGGTTGAAGTGTGCTTTGTGTGGTGCGGGCAATGCTTTCAGTTGAGCCGAGAAGGCCGCGCCACCTAGCGCGGTGTTGGCAAATTCCAGGGTAATTCCTGCACTCTTTTCAGCGTCTAGCCATTTTTCCAACGAGCCAACGAGGGGCAGGATCAACGTGGAGACATGGGCGGGCTGCATAGCCTCAACCACTGGTGTTGGGTCATCAGGAACATAATTCAGACGCATGGCGGATACGACAATGCCGCTTGATTGGAACTCCTGGACGAAGCTGGCCAGCTTTTCCGCAGGGTATTGGGCGGCACTCTTTCCCTGGATGTAGTCCAGTTCCACGAGGTCGATGCCACATGCCTGGAGATTTTCGATCATCTCGGGGACATAGCGTCCGGCAAGGCGGCTGGACATCGCGAGGCGGAAGGACTCCTTGGCGAAGGAATCACGAGCGATGGCGGCATGCTGTTTCACGCAGTCGGCGCAGGCGGGGTTGTCGCAGAGCACAAATGCGGGGTCTTCTTTGCCCCATTCCATTCCAAGGCGCCAGAGTTCCGCGGCGGCCATCAAGCGAACCTCGGCATTGCCGATGCGCAGTTCCTTCAAGGCACCGTCGGCGCGCAGTCGGTGGTCCAGCCCGATGAAGTTGCGGTGCGGACCTGGGTAGTATTTGAACTCCTTGGTGACTTCCTTGCCATCTGGGAGGGTGAAGGTGCGGGTGGTGGAGTTCAGGTAGGGCAATTGGAGCATCGCCTCGATGCCGTGGAGCAGAGTATTGCGATCTTGGTCCACACCGAGCAGGCAGACGTAGCCGCCCATCTCGCCAAGCCGATGGAAGGGCGTGCCGACGCCGTGGGCGGTCTCGGCGGTCCAGTGGTCGTGGCACAGCGCCTCGGCGTCCGCGCCGATGGCGGCGACGGTGCCGACGGGGCAGGGGCTCTTCACTGCTCGCGGATCATCGCGTACCAGGTCGGTCAAGATTCCCAACCGTCCAAAAATCGGAACCAGAAGCGTTCCGGAGGTTCCGAGCACTTCCAGAAAGGCGTCCAAAACAGTTTGTGGACCACCTTCAACCTCGCCAAGGCTGACCGTGGAGGAGTGCAGAAGCACCTTGTCGCCAGTCTTCAGCCCCAATTCATGCAGTTTCTCTACAATTTGTTTCTTGGTAAGCATCTTATTAATTTATTAACTAATTTATTATTAGTATGTTATTATTAATTTTTAAAACTCCGCAAAAACTCTGCAAGGCAATTGGGTGCCAGGCAGCGGGGGGAAGATGACGCTGAGGCGGACAGGGCGGTCGAGGGGAAGGCGTCCAAGGTTTATCGGTTCGCAGACGGTGCTGATGCCACGCTGGAAAAGCCAGAGGAACACGCCGTCGAGCCGCTGGCTTTCGAAGATGTCGGAGACGAGGAGCCGACAGCCGTGTTCGGCGAGGAACTCCAATGCGTCGAAGGTGAGATAGACGCTACGTTCTTCGATGTCCCGCGGATTCAAGTCGCCCAGGGCGTTCACGACGATGCAGGGGGCATAGAAGTCGCCGTTGGCGGCGGTGCGGAGGTCGTCCGCCGTGACTGCGCCGCCACCGCTTTGGCGGTTCAGCTGCAGCACCTTGGTGGTCATCTGGTAAAATGCATCGGCGGGAATGTTGTCTCCGCGTCGGCCGTCGTCGGTCTCGGCGATGTGCCCCGGCAGGTCGAGGTAGCTGGAGGCCATGCCGGGGATGGTATAGAGGTACTTGACTCCAGTGTATTCGGTTTCGGCGGACTTGAGGTGAACTTGCTGCGGCTCGGCGCGGAACTCCGGCTCCAAGTTGTAGTAATCGTGGGTTAAATCCAGAAACATCGTTGTTTACATTTCCATTCGCGCTTCCTGCTTACGCAAGAATATGCGGGGACCGACCAAATTACCTCTTACCTTTAACCTCTTACCTCTTACCTCTTAAACGGCGCGGATCTTCATCTTGTCGCCATTGTCGTGGACGATGCGCTGGCCGGTCTTGCGTGCCTGGTCGGCGGCCGCGATGGCATTTTGGATGGCTGGCGTGGCATTGTCGAGGAACTCGGCCTCAATTTGTGCCCCGAATTCGGCGGAGGCGCGTTCCGGGAAGCCCATCACGCCGATCTTGACGTCCGTGCGCTGGCTGGTTTGGATGATTTCCTGTTTGAGGTCAGTGAAGCTCTCGCGCAGCTGGTAGCTGTCGGGGTCTTCGCGCAGACGCTCGGCGACCTCGGGGACGTCGAGTTTGATGCGGTCCTTGCGGACGACCTCCGGACACCAGTGAAGCATCAGGGAGGTCTCCGCCCAGGCTGCGTGGTAATCCTGCTCGTCGAAAAGTTTTGTCCAGGATGGCGAGAAGTCCCAGATTTGGGTAAGGAGAATCAGGGTGTCCTGAAGTGCGGGGTTCAGCCATTTGAGGATTCGGAGTGACTCCTTGAGGTACAGGAGGCTCTCGCTGCCTCCGTGACCGGGGAGGATGATGAAGTTGCGGAAGCCGGAGGTGTGAAGGGACTCGATGATTTCGCCCACGAGGTTGCTGAAGGTATTGGGTTTCACATTGATGGTGCCAGGGAGCATGCCGCCGGAGAAGGTGTAGTTGAGGGTGGGGGCGGTCAGGCAGCCCAGGCGCTCGGCGAGCTTGGCGGATAGGAAGTCCGCGTTGCGGATATCAACGTCCAGCGGAAGATGGGCACCGTGCTGCTCGCTCAATGCGTACGGCAGGATGATGGTCTGGTTGGTCTTGAGGTATTCCGCGACCTCTTCGAAGGTGCGGTCCTGTAAGCGGAAACTTTTCATAATGAAGAATGTGGAATGTGGAATGTCGTTGTGCCTACGGCGAAATGCCGTGGGCTAGATGATTCGCCGTCCTGTGGTGGCGTCGAAGAAGTGGGTCTTTTTGAGGGAGAGGGCGAAGGTGGCATCCGTGCCGGCACGGAGTTGTCGGTAGGGGGTGCAGAGCCCGATGCACAATTCGGGGTCGCCGGTGTTCATATAGACGTAGGTGGTCGCCCCCATCGGTTCCAGCAACTCGACACGCGCGGTCAGAGGCACGGCTTCCGGGTCATGCTCGGCGGCCTCGGAACCAAGGTTTTCCGGACGCACGCCGAAGAGCACTTCGGTGTCCGCATGCGGGAGGAGAACCTCGCGCCAGATGTTGGTGAGTGGAAGGCGCAGGGAGTGGTGCACGAACGACAATTTGTCGCCGTCGCGTTCCAGCTTGCCGCGGAAGAAGTTGGTGGGCGGTGTTCCGATGAAGCCCGCCACGAAGGCGTTGGCGGGGTTGTCGTAGAGTTCCAGGGGACGGTCGGTCTGCTGTTCGCGGCCGCCCTCCATCACGCAGATTCGGTCGCCCATCGTCATCGCCTCAATTTGGTCGTGCGTGACATAGATCATCGTGGTATTCAGACGGCGGTGGAGTTTGGCAATCTCCGTGCGCATCTGCACGCGCATCTTCGCGTCCAGGTTCGACAACGGCTCGTCGAAGAGGAAGACGGCGGGTTTGCGGACAATTGCACGGCCGAGGGCGACGCGCTGCCGCTGGCCGCCGGAGAGCGCCTTGGGCAGGCGGTCCAGATATGGTTCGATGTCCAGAATGGCGGCCGCCTCGCGGACCCGCTGGTCGATTTCGGCTTTGGGCATCTTTCGCAATTTGAGTCCGAAGGCCATGTTCTCGTAGGCGGTCATGTGCGGATAGAGTGCGTAGTTCTGGAAGACCATCGCGATGTCGCGGTCCTTGGGCGGGACGTTGTTGACCACGCGGTCGCCGATTTGGATGGTTCCGGAGGAGATTTCCTCCAGGCCGGCGATCATGCGCAGTGTGGTGGACTTTCCGCAGCCAGAGGGGCCGACCAGCACCATGAATTCGCGGTCGCGGATTTCCAAGGTGAGGTCCTGGACGGCCTTCACTCCACCGCTGAATACCTTATTGACTTTTTCCAAAAAAACGCGTGCCATGACTACAATATAATATGATTATAAAGGTGCATGGTCGGCGAGGTGGAAAATTCTGGCTGTGCACGAAGAAGCGCTGAAGTGCAAAATGGCGCTGAAGTAGTGAGGAAGACAGCGGGGCACCCACCACCCCCGCCTCCACCCACTTATCGTACACTACCTCGCATTCCGTAAGTTGTCAAGTCGGCATCGAAAGTTTCCATGCGAATCTTACCTTTTCGATGATTTTGCGGCGTAGGCGACCGCATCGCTGAAAAACACGCTTATATTGGAGACATTACGGATTAAATCTCCTATGGACTCATTGGACATCATCAAGCATTTTTATCCGGAGGACACGCCGTTGCGACGGCTCCTCCTGAGGCATTCCACCCAGGTGCGAGACAAGGCGCTGGAAATCCTCGCCATGCCTGCAAATGCCACTCTGGAACTCGACCGCAAGACGGTCGAAAACGGCGCGATGCTCCACGATCTCGGAGTCGGTCGATGCCATGCGCCCTCCATTCTCTGCGAGGGAAGCGAGCATTATCTGCGCCATGGTCTTATCGGAGCCCAGATGCTCCGTGAGTATGGAAACACGCATTCCATTGATTTGGAAATCTATGCGCGAATCTGTGAACGACACACCGGTGCCGGGCTCACGGCTGGGGAAATCACCTCGCAGAACCTCCCTTTGCCACATCAAGATTTCCTGCCCGAGACGCCCGAAGAGAAACTCATCTGCCTCGCGGACAAATTCTTCTCGAAGTCTGGCAACATGCGCGAAAAGCCAATTGGACAAGTCTGGACAAGTCTGGACAAGTTTGGACAAGATGTTGCCATTCGTCTCCATAACCTCTTTGCAATGTTTCACTTAACCTTCTGATTTCAGCCCAAATTTAAAACCACCATGAAACGATTTCTTACCATCTTCCTAGCGTTGCCAATGTTGCTCACGGCCGCTGAAATCTCCTTCCATCGCAACTTCCAGGACCATGCCGTTCTCCAGCGCGACCGCACGATTGAAATCAGCGGTCTAGCCACGCCCGGTGCCGATGTGTCCGTGACCTTCTCCGATGATCCCGCCCGGGCGCTTTCCGCCGTGGCGGACGCCGATGGTGAATGGAAAGTCGAGGTTGTTCTGCCGGCGGGCGGCCCGTTGGAAATTACCGCGAAGAGTGGCGATGCAGAGGCAGTGCTTCACGACATCCTGGTCGGCGAGGTGTGGATTTGCTCAGGGCAGTCCAATATGCAACAACCACTTTGGGGAGCCAGTCCCTTCTGGCGAGTCATTGACGGCGACTATGTCGCCAGCCAGATGCCCTCGCTTCCGCATATCCGCCATTTCCGAACCAATTTGGTTACGGCATTGGATGCAGAACAGTCCGAACCCAATGGCAACTGGGAGGTTCTTGTGCCGGAAAGTGCGTTGCATACCAGCGCCGTCGGCTATTTCTTCGCCCGACAGCTCTACCGCGACCTCCAGGTGCCCATCGGCATCATCGAGGCGAACTGGGGTGGGATGCCCATCCGCTCCTTCATGTCACGACAGTCGTTCAACAGTCTCGGTCGCGAGGATGTCCTCCTCCAGATTGACGCGATTGTCGCTGACGCAAAGGGGGGCGACTATGCCAAGCTGCCCAAGGATGCCCAGAAACGTATGGAGGTGCTGACCAAGGTCTGGGAGCAGAAGCTGATGGCCTCCGAGTCCGAGGAGGACCGTCTCGCCGCCGCTGACTGGATGAAGCCGGAACTGGATGAAGCCGGCTGGGAACGCCTGGGCGCTTCTGTGGAAGCCACCACATTCCTGCTGGAAAAGGCGCCGATCGGCGTGGAGTGGTTCCGCACTACAGTCGAGATTCCAGCCGAATGGGCGGGTGAGGATCTTTTGCTTTCGCTGGGTGCCATCGACGAAGTGGATACGACCTACTTCAATGGCATCCAGGTTGGCTCGCTGGGCTTCGAGGTCCCCAACTTCTGGGAAGTGCCGCGTAAATACACCGTCCCCGCTGAATTGGTGAAGGCCGGTCGCGCAGTCATCGCCATCCGCGAGGTGAATTCCGCCGGTGCCAGCGGACTCTTCGGACCGCTGGACGACTGGTATGTCGCACGTGCCTCCGCACCGGATGTACGCATCCCTCTGACCAATGGCTGGCGCCGTCGTATCGAAGGCAAGCTGAGCAAGGAAATCGGTTTGGCGCGTCCGACATCGGGTGCTGCCAACTCGCCGTTTGAACAGCCGAGTCTGGCGACGACGCTCTTCAATTCGATGGTCGCTCCCTGGCGGCGCTACGGCGTTCGCGGTGAAATCTGGTATCAGGGCGAGTCGGATTGCGGTCGTGAACCGGAGTATTACACTTTCCAGCGGGAAATGGTCGCAGACCGTTGCAAACAAAGGAATTATGATGACTATGCATTCCTCTGGTGCCAGCTTGCCGGCTTTGAGCGCCATTGCCCAGATGACCGCGGACCGGAGGATTTCTGGAAGTCCAACGACCCGAATCGCGACCACCCGTGGATTCGCTTCCGCGACATGCAGCGTGCTCTCCTGAAAGTGATTCCCAACTCCGGCATGGCGGTCACCATCGACCACAGCGATGCCTACGACATCCATCCCCATCGCAAGGAGGAGGTCGGCTTCCGTCTTGCCAAAGAGGCCGAGCGCATCTGCTATGGCTACCAGGGCATTTCCGCTGGACCGCTTTACAAATCCTGTGAAGTCTTTGGAAACCAAATTGTTCTGCATTTTGATAATGTCGGGGCCGGACTGGCTTCATTGGACGGTAAACCATTGGCTTGCTTTGCCATCGCCGGTGCGGACGGAAAATATGTCTGGGCAGATGCCAAGATTGTCGGTGACACCGTGGTGCTGACTTCCCCCGATGTTCCCGAACCCGTCAAGGCATCATACGGTGCCGTCACCTATGATGAGCGGCTGAATTTCGGGAACGCCAACGGCTTCCCAGCTAGCCCGTTCTTCACGGCGAAACCCGATTGGATGAAGTAACAGCGAGTCTCGAACTGGTTGGTCAGATTCCGTGGACGTAAATTTTAAAGTAACCATTTAATAATTTAATTATGAAACGATTACTTGTAATTTTTTTGGCGATTCCCCTGATGCTTTCAGCCGCTATTTCGTTCCATGGAAACTATCAGGACCATGCGGTGCTGCAACGCGACCGTCCAATTGAAATCAGCGGTCTTGCGACACCTGGCGTGGAAGTTCAGGTTGCCATTGAACCGACCTGTACCAGCTATCCTGTCGGCAAACTTCAACGGTCAGGCGTGGCGGATGAATCCGGCGAGTGGAAGATTACGGTCACCCTTCCGGCGGGGGGGCCTCTCGCCATTACGGCGACTGCCGGCGAAGAGAGCGTCACGATTTCGGACATCCTGGTTGGCGAAGTCTGGCTTCTGACCGGTCAGTCGAACATGGAACTGCCGCTCTGGGGAGATACTCCGTTCGTGCGCGTCGATGACGGCGAGTATGTCCGCAGCCAGCTTTCCAAGCTGCCGCAAATCCGCTACTTCGACACTCAGCATTCCCTCTCCCTGGAGAGCGAGCAGACCGAGCCGAAGGGACGCTGGGTGGCATTCCATGCGGACGAGCCGACGACCATCAGCGCGGTGGGATATTTCTTCGCACGTCAGCTCTACCATGACCTCCAGGTGCCCGTGGGAATCATCAAGGGACACTGGGGAGGGATGCTCATCCGTTCTTTCATGTCCCGCGACACCCTCTTGAAATGCCGTCCGGAATTAGTGGATTACGCCGATTCCATGGTCAAGAGCTATCAGTCCGCCGAAGCAAAAGGCCAGCCAATTGAGGAATGGGCGGCCGAGATGAAACAGTATTGGGAGAAGCTCTTCCTGGGCTCTGGCAATCCCGCCGACCGCGAGGCCGCACGTGGCTGGGAGTCGCCGGACTACGATGATTCGGAGTGGACGTTTCTGGCGCCCATGGCTGCGGCGACTTTCCGCAAGCCTGACCGTGCGGTCGCCGGTGTCGAGTGGTTCCGCACCACCGTCCAGATCCCTCCCGAATGGGCGGGCAAGCCACTTGTCCTCAACCTGGGGACCATCGACGATGTGGACTTCACCTATTTCAATGGCGTCCAGGTGGGGGCGATCGGCTATGGGAAAAAGGAGTACTGGGCGGTTCCGCGCATCTACCCCATCCCGACCGAGCTGGTCAAGGCTGGGCGGGCGGTGATTGCCATCCGCGTGCCCAATTACGATGGCGGCTCCGGGCTCTTCGGCCCTGCGGGGGCATGGCACCTCACGATGGAAGGCAAGCCGGACAAGCGCCTGCCCCTTACGAATGGCTGGCGGTATCGTCAAGAAGGCTTCCTGAGCGTGCAGGTCGGTTCGCTAATTCTTACGGTCTTGACCCCCCAGAATCCGTTCCATTGTCCGTTCCTGCCCATGACCATCTACAATGCGATGATCGCGCCATGGAAACGCTACGGGGTGCGAGGCGAACTTTGGTATCAGGGGGAAAGCGACTGCGGAGGCGAGAGGGACTACTATCAGTTCCAAAAAGCCATGGTGGCCGACCGTCGAACCATCTGGGGCGATGACTATGCGTTCCTGTGGTGCCAGCTCTCCGGCTACGAAAACCATTGTCCGGACAATCGCGGACCGGAGGACTTCTGGAAAGCCAACGACCCCAACCGCAACCATCCTTGGATCCGCTTCCGCGACATGCAGCGGCTGTTGCTGGATGTCATCCCCACCTCCGGCATGGCGGTGACCATTGATCACGGCGACGCGTATGACATCCATCCGCACCGCAAGGAAGAGGTCGGCTTCCGCCTCGCCAAAGAGGCCGAGCGAATCTGCTATGGCTATCAAGGCGTTTCCGCCGGACCGCTTTACAAATCCTGTGAAGTTGTTGGAAACCAAATGGTTCTGCATTTCGACAATGTCGGGGCAGGTCTGGCTTCGTTGGACGGCAGACCGCTGGGGTGCTTCGCCATCGCGGGCGAGGACGGAAAATATGTCTGGGCGGATGCTACGATTGTCGGCGACACCGTGGTGCTGACTTCTCCCGAGGTTCCCGAACCCGTCAAGGCATCATACGGTGCCGTCACCTACGATGAACGGCTGAACTTCGGAAATGCAAACGGCTTCCCAGCCAGCCCATTCTTCACTGCTAAGCCCGACTGGCTGAAGTAGCTGAATCGTTCGCAGAGTGCCCCCATGAACCGGCTTGTAGGCTTCAAAAGCAACCAGCTTGCCGAGACGCTTCGCCAGAAGATCGTCTCCGGCGAGTATCCCAAGGGCAGCCGCCTGCCGACCTGCCGGGAACTTGCCAGCCAATACCGCGCTCAGTTCCTTCGCTTGCTTCGTCAGCATTGTGAAGGCCTGTCCGGTAGCCCCGGAGACGGTGGCCACGCGCCGCATCTGGTCGTCGAAGTCCGCGAAGACGCGCATGGCTTCCTGGAACGGCGCGAACATCATCTGGCCGGCGGCCTGGAGACGTGCGCCGATGGCGGTCCATTTGGCTGCAAACTGCTCTATGGAACCATGTGCAGACTTCAAGGCTGCATTAAGTTTTGAGTTGTCGCCGATAATCTGGACAACCGCCTGGCCTGCGTTGATGCTGGTGACTGACATTGTAAAAAAGGTGTTATATTAAAGAACAGTCTTCAATATGCGAAAATCTTTTTTTCAAGAGACGCAATGGGATTCTGGAGCAGAATTTTTGATGAGATGCTCAACGGGTCGTTGGAGGAACGGCTGAGTCTGAATCGGCAACTCCAGCAAAAAGGCGAGGAAATTGCCAAGGCTGGAAATGTCCCCTATGTAGTGGTGGTTGAATCCAACTGGGGCTATCCAGGCGGGTATCATGAAGTGCCAAGGTATGAAATTGGCTCTTCTGATTTTATCAAGGCTCCGTCCGACAAACGATTCGCGACCGTTGGAGAAAACTTCTATGTGCTGGACGGCAAGAAGGCGACACGGAATGAAGAGAACAACCTGCCAGAAAAACTTGCGAAGCTTCCACCCGAGCAATTAACAGGCCTGGTGAAGTTTGTCTATCCAGATAAACTGGATAGCCTGCGTCTCGGCGGATTTGGGGCACTGGGAGTTCGCGGAGGTCGATGGTAAGTTCCAGCCTATCTGGGAATTGAATGGAATGGGGCGAAAAGAACATGCCTATCGCAACAGCAGTAGTGATCCCGTGACTGGTCGTTAAAAAACGGGGCGAACATCATCTGCCTCGCTTTCGGCGGCGGGTTAGACCCGCCGCCTTTTTTGTTTATACGCAGTCTATCGCTTCGCCGCCTGCGCGATTTGGCGGAAGAGCGCCACCGCCTCGGCCCTGTCCAGGGTTATCGCGTCGCGATCGGCGGCGTTTGAGGCGTATGGGCTGAAGTCGTCGGGGGAGAAGGGGCGGTGCTTCGGGTCGCGGTTGACGTTGGCGATGAGCGCCATGAGCGCTGACATGCGCTGCCACTCGGACTTCTGGCGTGCCTCGGCCATCGCGACCAGTCTCCGGAGGGTCAAGGGGCCGGGGTCGGTGCCGACGATTCCGGCGAGGCGGTCGCAGAGTTCAAGAGGGTGCTCTGGCGGCGACAGTGGGCAGGAAGCTGGAGGAGGTGATGGTCGGCTTGAGGGAGACGTTGTAGGCGGTGGCCTCCTCGGTGGCCTGGTCGTTCTTAGCCATTGACTGACCAGGGGGCACCGCACTTCACTGGAGGGTGGCGCCCCGTGGTTTTTCTAGACTTAACTAGAATCTCTAGAATCTCTAGATTATATTATTGTCTCTTCCGGCATTATAGAACATCCTCTCTGAATCCGTGAATTTCCCTTTGTGTTGGCGGGATGCCAGCGCAACGCAATTTCGACGGCGAGGCACCGTCGCTACGCAATCAACCATTTTTCTTTCCAACCATGAATCGACTTTTCTACGCCCTGATTGTCTTCGTGTGCTCAATCGCGCTGGCCGAACCCTTTGTGCTGGTGGAGGGCGGTGTGCCCGCCGCAGCCATCGTGGTGGGTCGCTGGAACGACCGCAATACCGCCACGGCGGCGATGCAGCTGCGCGACTATGTGCTTCAGATGACGGACGCGGAACTGCCGATTCTGACATCGGCCTACGACAATGGCTTCCTGTCCAAGTGGAAGCCTGGCGACCAGTTGCCTGCCGTCGGAGACCTAAAGGACCTCAAGCCGATTTTCCTGGACTACGCTTTTTCTACCGATGGGGAATACAGCCTGACCGTCGCCCCGACGCATATTCGCATTGACGGGCACGGCATTTCAGGGGCGCTCTACGGCGTGGACGCGTTGCTGGAACGACTGGGCGTCTTCTGGCCGCATCCGGACCGACTGTGGCGGGAGATACCTAAATGCCAAACGCTTTCCGTTGAGGAGTGCGAGGAGCATTCCAAGCCCTTCTTCCGCATCCGCGCAGTGCATCACCACCAGTCGGATACCGCGCTCTTCGCGTGGATGGGGCTGAATCGCCTGAACTACCGTCTCCAGAATCCGCCTGGCTGGTACGACACGGGGATGCAGGGCAAATACGGCGTGGAGCCTTTCTACATCTCTCACAGTTGGCATTTCTGGGTGCCGCCAAAAGAGTTGCAGGAACATCCGGAGTGGAATCCGCTGGTGAAGGGCGAGCGCCTGACGCCCGATTTCGACCGTAATCCGTCGTTGATCCACCATCAGCTCTGCATCTCGAATCCAGAAGTCCGCAAGTGCTTTATCGGCAATATCATCAAATATCTCAAGGAGAATCCGCAGATGCGTACGATCCCCTTGGAGGCCAATGACGGCGATGGTTGGTGCGAGTGCGATGCGTGCAAGGCCTACGGAGCGACCGTTTCCGAGCAGTTCTTCCGCTTTGCCGCCGAGGCTGCCGAGGCGATACGCCAATTCGACCCCACGGTGATAGTGCTCTGCCTGAGCTACGGCGCACATACGGAACTGCCCGACTTCCCCCTGCCAGAGAATCTCTGCTTCGGCATCGTCTATAATAGGCGCAACTACGCACGGCCACTCACCGACGAGTCGAACCGTCCGTACTACGAGCAGTTGACCAAGTGGGCTAAGGCGTATCCAGGACGCGTCTATATCTACGAACTGTGGCTCAAGACGCATTTTGTCGGTTGGCCGCATCCCTATGCGAAGGTCTTCGCCGAGGACATCAAGCTCTATCGCGATCTCAACCTGGCGGGGCTCTGTCCGGAGGGCATCCATCCGTCGCCCCTGCAGGAGTATCTGCGCGGGAAGCTCGCCTGGAATCCAGACTTGGACTGGAAAGAACTACTCAAAGAGTTCTGTGCCAAGATGTTTTGGAATGCGGCAGAGCCGATGGAGCAGTATTATCTCCTGACGGAAGAGCGCATGGTCGAACACGGCGAGAATCTTCTGGACATGACCTCCATCTCCAATTACATTGCCCCCATCGACCACCAGGCCGCCGATTTGCTCGACCAGGCCGCCGCACGTGCGGATAACCCGCGTGTCTCCGCACGCATTGCCTTTGAAAAGAGCCAGTTGAAGAAACTCCACGAAGTTCTGGAGCAGTGGATGCCCTGCACTCAAGACATTGTCACCGAGCAGATGCGGGCAGAGAATCTCCTCACGAACGGCGACTTCGAGGCGGGCATGGAGGGCATCGGCTGCGACACCCGCCGGGGCGAGTACCGCTTCAAGGTTCTTGATGACAACGCCTACCATGGCAAAAAATGCGGCGAGTCCACCGTCGTCGAGCAGGGGTGGGCACGGATGGTTATGAGTGCACCGAAGGGGTTGGATACCAGCAAGAAATATGCATTATACTGTGCGGTCAAGACCTTGGACGGCGCAGACGGCGCGAACTTCTGGTTCATTCCTGGCGGTCGCGACGCGCAACTCTATACCCTCGGACCTACCAATGGCGAGTGGTACCGCGCGGTCTTCCGGAATATCGAGATCCGCGAGGACGAGATGGTGGTGCTTCTAACCGTTCACGATGTGCCCACGAAAGGACGTGTCCTTTGGGACGATGTGATTCTCTTGCCGGAGAAGTGAGGGCAGAAGACCATGCGAAGTCCGGTGACCATCGGGCTATAGAAAATGCAGCAAGAGCATATAGCAGGCGGTTCCTCCGCAGATGGATACCATCGGATTTCGCACGGCCAGTTGCAGGAATATGGTTGCGAGCGTCGCGGGCAGGGCGTAAAGCAACCGTGCATAGTCTGGGTTGCTGAAATCGCAGAGGCTGGCGAGGCTATAGACGCAGAGCATTGCGATGGCGGCGGCGGTCAGGACTTTGCCCAGGTAGTCCAGTAGCGGAGGAAGCTTCTGCTGGCCACCTCGGAACACGAGGAATGGCAGTGCCCGCAGTGCAATGACAACGGCGGACATTATAAATATCATAACTATTTGATGTTTAGATAGATAATTCATATTTTTTATGATTTTGCCCGGCTTGGGGCATGACGTAGCAGGATGCCGATGATGATTGCCATTGCAATCAGAAGCGTCTTGTTGGCGGTGCCAGGGAAGAAAGCCATGGCGATGGCGATGACGACGGCGGTCACGACTCCACCGACAATGGCGGGACGCCAGTTCTCGTGCTTTCGACACAAATCCACGAGAATCACGACAAAGAGTGCGAGCATTGCAAAT
>JAFXSU010000282.1 GCA_017525435.1 Victivallales bacterium | reverse complement strand
TGCAGCCAGCTTTCTCAGAACTTCCGGACCAGTCCGACCACGTTGCCCTGAACCTTCAGCGCGTCCAGTTCCACGAACTTCGACTGGAAATCCGGGTTGGCGGGGCGCAATTCCCACTTGCCTTTCGTCAGGTAGATGTATTTCACCGTGACCGCGTCATCCAGCAGCGCGATTACCACGTCGCCGGCCTTCACCGAATCAGTTTTCTGGGCGATTAGCACATCGCCATCCAGGATACCGGCATCCCGCATGCTTTCGCCATGCACTTTGACCGCGAAGAGTTTGGCACCGGACTCGATTTTGCGTGAAAGCAGGCTGGGGTCCAAGGTGATATAACGTTCAACATGCTCTTCCGTCTCGCCGGGGACGCCGGCGGAGATGCGCCCCAGCAACGGGATGGAGAGGTTCATCGAGAAGTGGTGCATATTCTGCATGCCCGGCAGGGAGATGCTGCGTGCCTTGGAACTGCGATTCAACAAACCTTTGCGCTGCAGCGCGCGGACATGCGCAAATGCCGTCGCGGCGGTGACGCCAAAATGCGCACTGATTTCATTGATGGTGGGCGCCATCCCCTCGGTGCGCCCGAACTCGTTGATGAAATCCAGAATCATCTTCTGTTTGTCGGTAAGGCCTTTCATAGAATCCTCCTGTTGAAGTTGGTATGGTGAAAAGAAAAAACTTCTTGTGGTTTTTATTTGAATTTGGCTGAATTTTCCCTGAATCCATGAATTATGGCTAAATGTACTGTCGGCGTCCCACCGACAGAAGATGCGTTGTGCTGGCACCCGCCAGCACAGAGGAAAATTCACGGATTCAGAGGCTGCCTCTAAGATTTTCCCTTATAGACAGACCGTCGCTAGTCAAATCAACGAAATTTTAGCCCAATGGGATTTGCCATTAATTTAACAGCGATTGAAAATCTGTCAAATCAAAATTAGCATTATTTTTAAAATATTTTGCGGTGTTCCCCATGAGGACACCTATCCCGCCAGCTGCGCGACCATTCTGGTCGCTTGCAAGGGGTTATGCATGGTCGCGCACTCTGTGCGCTGGCTGACTCGCAGCCGAAAAGCCCAGCTATTAGGTGCTTTTGTGGGAAATAGATTTGATGGGGGACTGCATTGCCTTAAATCATCTTCAGTGGGTGGTGCTAATTGCTAATTGCCAATTGCTAATTGCTGAATGGTGCGCCGATGCTACATCGCTTCCTCATCCAGTCGGAAGACCGCCGTTTCGCCACGATTCAATTGAAGTGGGATTTCGTTGGCCTCGAAGGAAGGCGCCGTGGGGAATAGCGGGGTAATCCGCTGTCGTCGAGGCAATCGCAGAAGTTGAGTGCCCGTGGTCTTCGCGTGAAGGGCAATCAGGTTTCGCGAGACATAGACCGCATGTCCTTCGTCGTTGTAGCAATGGATGCCGTGCGACACACAGAACTCACGGACGGCACATGGGTCATCGGAACACTCGCCTTCGACGAACTCCAAGTGGGGCACGCCATGTTTACCGCACCACGACTGTGCCACACGGACATTTTCGGTCGGCGCAGGCACGATGAAGCCCACCACGCGATAGCGGTCAGCCACCTCGTTGAAGTCCGAAATTTCATAGAGGTCCCATGGCACGCCAGAATGCAACAATGCCATCCGAGCCATATATGGAGCGGTCGCACGATGGGTGGGATCCTCAAAGCAGGCGTAGCTCCGCTCGTCCACGAACGCGGCGCACTCTGCCACGCCAGAATACACAAAAATATTTATAAATTGTTGTAATTCAATAAGATATGACTTAAGTTCCGCCATTATTACTGGACTTTCGAACCATCCTCCCCACATATCGAACCACCAGGAGCCGACTCCGAGAGTGATTTGCTGTGCAAAGTTCATTCGAAGGGCATTGAGGGTAGCCTTTTCATCAGGCAATGGTTGCCAGATTGGTTCGGTGTAGGCATCAGGCGGACAGGCCTCCGGCAATGCATCGCGGAAGAGTCCGGTGAGGTGGGTGCGGGTGTCGAACTCGAAGAAGTAGAGTTTGCCGTGATGCCTGATGGAATCGGTGGTGGTCATGGTGGGCCAGCCCAGTTCCGGCTTAAGACGCGCCGAATAGGAGGCCGGCGAGCAAAGGAAGTCGATGTCGGGGCACCGCAGGATTCGCGAGAGCGCATGGTGGATGCTCGCCCAGAAGGGGCATTCCAAGAGATAGCCATAGAAAGTCCCGACCACCAGACGATGATCGGTCAGTTCCTTGATGGTGTGCGCCAACTCCATCACGGCCTCGGCGTTGGAGACGCTGAGGAAATGGCGATAGGCTTCCGCCGTCTGGTCATGCGGTGAGGCAAGTGCAAAGGCCGCGCGGGACGCAGGGCCTTGGCATCCCGCCAAGTCGGTGGAGAGCCACTCCTCTGTGTTTCCACCGGCGATCTGCCAGCCGATGATATGGTCGCGAAAGGGCGTTGACTCGACATGCTCGAAGAACTTGCGCAAGAACTCCTTAGTATCCTCGCGCCAGACTCGTGAAGAGACGCAGAAACGGCGTGGACCGCCTTTAAAGCCATGGTCGTTGCATTCGTCGGGATGCTCCTCCTCCCACCATGCAGGGGGAGAGACATTGACCCGCGGGAAGATGAGCGCATCGGGCACGGCGTCTAGGATGCGTGTGATGGCATCGTCGAAATATTCGTAATGCGGTTCGTCCTTGACCTCAAAGATGCCATGGCGCATCGCGGTGGCACGATTGAGGGCATTGATGGGACGGTCGCCGAAGCACACGGAACAGGAGAAGAGTCGATAGCCCGCCTCGCCGAAACTGCGATAGCAGGCAGAGCGGTCCACGTAGGTGATATATGCCATCGCGGGCACGGGACGGCCGTTCACGAATAAGGTCGGCAAGCCGTGGTGGTCTCGGATGGCAGAGGAAAGCATAATGAGGAATGAGGAATGTGGAATGTGAAATGTGGAATGTGGAATGAATCTGGTTCTGCAAGCCGCGCGGCCCGCGCGACATCAACGCTGTCAGTTCCGCAGAAAATGTGAAATGTGGAATGTGGAATGAATCTGGTTCTGCAAGTCGCGCGGCCTCACCCCTGCTCTCCTAGTCCTGCAACCGGAAAAACCGCCGTGCGTTGGCGGTGGTGAGACGCGCCAGTTCCTCCAGCGGGAGACCGCGCTCTTCGGCAATCCGCTGGGCAATCACCGGAATATGCTTCGAAGCATTGGGCTGACCGCGGAAGGGCACGGGCGCCAGATAAGGCGCATCGGTCTCCAGAACCAGGCGGTCAAGAGGTACGAGCCGGAGCGTCTCGCGGATGTTCTCTGCCTTCTTGAAGGTCACCATACCATTATAGGAGAATATCGTATTGAGCTTCAGCCATTGTTCCAGTTCGGCAGGACCATCGGCGAAGCTGTGGATTTGCAACGGATGTTCGGCAGGGAGGCACTCGCGCACCAATTCGTAGCAACGGCTGAAGGCCTCGCGACTGTGAATGACCACGGGGGTATTTGTCTCGGCCGCCAATTGCAATTGGTCACGGAATGCCTGCTCCTGGAGGTCGGCGGAAGGGGAGTCCTCGTAGTGGTTGTCCAGACCAATTTCACCAATGGCGACGACATGCGGAGCGGAGAGCCACTCACGCATTTGCGGGATAGCGACCGTTGCATCGTATTCCTGCACCTCGAGCGGGTGGATACCCACCGAGGTGAAGACGCCGATGTGCGTTGCGGACAAGGCGAGGTTCTGCGGACAGTCCCGCAGGGAGGTTCCCGCCAACAGGAGGCTGGTCACCTGAGCCTCGGACGCCTCGCGAATCAGAGCTTCGGCCTGCTCATCGGTGCAGTCGTCGGGAAGATGGGTGTGGGTATCGAAGTACATGGAAACCGCCGTTTGCAGGGAATCCTTAGGG
>JAFXSU010000281.1 GCA_017525435.1 Victivallales bacterium | reverse complement strand
CCAGAAGGTCTATGTCATCTCCGGTGACGGCTGCATCATGGAAGGCACCAGCCACGAGGCATGCTCGCTGGCCGGTCACCTGAAGCTCAACAACCTCATCCTCTTCTACGACGACAACAAGATTACCATCGAGGGCTCGACCTCCCTGGCAATGTCCGAGGATGTCGCCAAGCGCTTCGAGGCCTACGGCTGGAATGTGCTCAAAATCAACGGGCAGTGTCCCAAGCAGATCGCCGCGGCCCTGACGCTGGCCAACGCCTGCACGCAGGACAAGCCGACCATCATCATCGGCGCGACCACCATCGGCTACGGCGCACCCACGCTGGCCGGTTCCCAGAAATCCCACGGTGCGCCGCTGGGCGAAGAGGAGCTCAAGGGTGCCAAGAAGGCTTTCGGCTTCGACCCCGAAAAGAGTTTCTTCGTGGATGACGATGTCCGCGCCTTCCTTGCCGACATCATCGCCGAGAAGAAGGCCGACGCCGCCGCCTGGGACCAGGAGTTCAACGCCTGGCTGGCCACCGCGCCTGCCGAGAGCAAGGCGCTCTTCGAGGCCATCATGAACAAGAGCATCCCCGCCGACCTGGAGGCCAAGCTCATGGCCGCCGTCCCCGAAAAGGAAGTCGCCAGCCGCGCCTCCTCCGGCGCGATGCTCCAGGTGGTCGCCAAGGAAGTCCCCGCCGTCGTGGGCGGTTCCGCCGACCTGGCGCCCTCCAACAACACCTACCTCAAGGGACTGGGCGATTTCAGCGCCGAGGACCGCGCCGGCCGCAACTTCCACTTCGGCATCCGCGAACTGGCGATGGGCCTGGTCTGCAACGGCCTCGCCCTCACCTATGCAATTCCTTTCAGCGCGACCTTCATGGTCTTCTCCGACTACATGAAGCCCGCCATCCGCCTCGCCGCCATCCAGAAGCTCCATCAGGTCTATGTCTTCACCCATGACTCCTACGCCGTGGGCGAGGACGGTGCGACGCACGAACCCATCGAGCAGCTCGCGATGTTCCGCAGCATGCCCGGCGTGACCCTGCTGCGCCCCGCCGAGTCCCACGAAGTCGCGCAGGCCTGGGCGTATGCGGTCCGCGCCGACCATCCCGTAGTCCTCTCGCTGACCCGCCAGGCCCTCGCGAATCTCCCCGCCGACGTGGTCGCCAAGATGGATGTCACCAAAGGCGCCTACGTGGTTTCCAGCGACGAAGGCTTCGAGGTCATCCTGATTGGCTCCGGTTCCGAGCTCGACCACGCCGTCAAGGCCGCCGAGCTGCTGCGCGCCCAGGGCAAGAAGGTCCGCGTGGTATCCATGCCCAGCTGGGATCTCTTCGAGGCCCAGAGCGCCGAATATCGCGAGAGCGTTCTGCCCAAGGCGGTCGTCAAGCGCGTCTCCATCGAAGCCGCCTGCACCATGGGCTGGAGCAAGTATGTCGGCACCGACGGACTGTCCATCGGTCTCGACCACTTCGGCGAGTCCGCCCCCTACAAGCAACTCGCCCAGAAGTACGGCTTCACCGCCGAAGCGGTCGCCGCGAAGGTCGCTGAATATTTGGGCTAACCCAGATATCAAGCGCTCCTAACGCACTTGGATTAACGCATACGCGCCGCCCGGTTCGGTGCGCGGAACTCCCGCGTGGCCACCGCTGGCGGCGTGTCGCGTTTCATGCCCCAATCTCCCCACCCCTCACGCCATCCACCACAAGGAGTCCAAACCATGCTGTTTAATAAACAAAATATTATACTGCTTTGCAGTATTTTAAGTTTTTTTATAGCCACGGGATGCTCTAATCCTGAATCCACTGACGACTCGGCAGCAGCGGCGGCAACCCAATTGGGCTTGGGCGGCGACACCCTGTCCGCTCCCTCGCAAAGCCTTAAGGTGATGACCGAAGGTGCACAGCCAGGCATCTGGACCAGCGACTACCCCGCCGCTCAAAAATTGGCGCAGGAACAGGATCTTCCAATACTGCTCTTCTTTAATGGATCGGATTGGTCCATCTCATCCAATACATTCATCCAGAATGTCTTGCAAAATCAGGAATGGCTTGACTACTTACCAAACCTGGTCCCCGTCTATTTGGACTTCCCTCGCCACAACCCCAATTTCCCCACCGCCCTCAAGGAGCAAAACGACGCCCTGCGACTTCAGTTCGGCATCCGGGACTTCCCGTGCATCCTCCTATGCACCAACGAAGGACAACTCGCAGGAAATCTTCACGCCAACTCGCGGACCGTCGCTCACGACCTAGTTCGGAACATCAAACTCTTCCGGCGGAGAATCCCCAGCGAAATCGACAAGCTTGTCGCACAAATCGAAGACCCCGCTGTCCGCGAGAACTATGCGACTTTCAAGGCAACTAGTGAGGCTAAAAGGAAATTCTTTGAAGAGGCACAGGCGAAGATTAAGGAAATGGACGAAACAATGATGCGCCTGGGAAACCAACTCGAAGAGGACATCGCCAACTGGGAAATCTCCCGTCGCACTCCCGAAGACCAAGCCACCTACAAGGCTGCCGCACAGGCACGCAAAGCCGCCGAAGACGAACTCACCACCTTTTTACAGGGCAATCCAACCCGCTCTCCTGAAAACCAGCTGAAACTCCAGACCCTCCAGCAGGAAATCCAACGCCAGCAACTCATCATCGACGAAATCATCGCAAAATAAAGGGACTCGGATCGCGGGGTCGAGGGACGCGGGACGCGGCTTTTAGCCTTTAGCCTTTAGCTATATCCCTGTGATGGCACTTAACTAAGCTGGTTTTTCAAGTTGCAGGGGTACGGGGGCGGCAGCTCCCGTAGAATTTGTAGAAGTGCAATCAGGTGCCTTCTTGTGTAACCTTTAACCTTTAATCTATGAAAAGGGCTTCCCTCCACACTCTCGGTTGTCGCCTGAACCAGGCGGATTCCGCACGACTGGCGGCGGACCTCCTGGCAAACGGCTTCGAGCTGGTGCCATGGGGGGAACCCGCCGAACTGCTGGTCATCAACTCCTGCGCGGTCACAGGCGTGGCTGCGCAAAAGACCCGCCAGACACTCAGCCAAGCACGGAAGCGCAACCCAAATGCCTATATCATCCTCTGTGGTTGCGCAGCCACCGACCCGGAATTGACCAGCAGTCCCACCGCTCATGCGGCCGATCTATTGCTCCCGAACCCCAAGCCAAACTCACTCATTCCATTCATTCCAAACGAGTTGAAACATATTTCAGGAACTCCGGCAGGGCTGGATGCAAAAGTCTCCGCGCTCCATGAGGGCTTCACTCTCCCTGGCACCGGCGTCTTCCCCGAACGAACCCGTGCAAACCTCAAAATCCAAGACGGCTGCAATTTCCGATGCACCTACTGCATCGTGCCGCAGATGCGCGGCCCCGCGCGGTCCCGCGACCTAGATGACATCCTGCGCGAAACCCGCGACCTGCTGGATCACGGGTTCCGTGAAATCGTCCTGACGGGCGTGAACATCGCCTACTACCAGAACTCCGGTCACGACCTTGCGGACCTCGTTGCAAAACTCGTTCGGCTTCCCGGAGACTTCCGCATCCGACTGGGTTCCACCGAACCCGGCCCCGTGCTGGACAAGTTGATTGGCATAATGAAATCCGAGCCGAAGCTCTGTCGGTTCCTCCATCTTCCACTCCAAAATGGCGATTCAGAAATCCTGCGGAGAATGGCTCGGCGTTACACTACCACGCAATACGCCGAAACCGTGAACCGTGCCGCAAACGAAATCCCTGGCGTCTGCCTTGGTACCGACGTGATGGTTGGCTTCCCAGGCGAAGATGATGCGGCGTTCCAACGTTGCTACGACTTCCTCGACAGCCTTCCATTGGGGCTCATGCATGTCTTCTGCTATTCTCCGCGCCCCGGCACCCCCGCCGCCACCTGGCCGAATCGCCCTGCCCCTGCCATCGCACATAAGCGCGAGGCACGCCTGTTGGAACTGGCGAAAGCCAAAGCGGAAGCCTTCGCCCAAAGTCAGCTCGGCACCACAACACAGGTCCTTATGGAAACCGGCCAACCCGCCAACCACGGCTGGTCCGACAACTATCTCAAGGTGGTTCTTCCCGCAGACATCCAATTGGATATCAATACCTTCCACTCCTGCATACTAAAGCACCTCCTCCCGAACGAGGACCGCGCAATGCAAGGGAAATTGCATTAAATCTCCATAATACTTATGCTATGTTCCCCAAGAGGGTACCTGTAGGGGACATTTAGTAAGTAGAGAATTCCCAAATTCACTGTTCACACCACAAATTGAACTTCAATTAGGTACCCTTGTGGGGAACATAGCGAATACTTAATACTTTACATGATGCACACCCGACAAGAACTCACCAACTTTCTGGACAGCCTTTTCGCCGACTACAAAGTCCAAGATTACTCCAACAACGGTCTGCAAGTCGAAGGCAAGGAGACTGTCCGCAAGGCCGCCTTCGCCGTGGACGCCTGCCTGGAAACTTTCGAGCGTGCAGCGCAGACGGGCGCCGACTTCCTCTTCTGTCACCACGGCCTAAGCTGGGGCGGCGGAATTCCATATTTCACCGGCATCCACGCCAGACGTCTTCAAACGCTCCTGACCAATGGTGTTTCGCTCTATGCAATGCATCTCCCGCTGGACGCACATCAGACTGTCGGAAACAATGCGCAACTCGCCAATCTTGTTGGACTCTCACCCGAAATGCGACACCCTTTCGCCGAATACCACGGTCTGCAAATCGGTTTTTATGGAAATTATATTCAACAAGTTGAATTAGAAAAAATTATAAATATACTAAATACTTCTTTGTCCACCACCTGCCGAGTCCTCGACTTCCGAAACGGGAAACCTATCCGTTCCATCGCCATTGTATCCGGCGGTGGCGACAGCTCGCTCGAAGAGGCGGCCGCCCTCCCCGTGGATGTCTTCCTGACTGGGGAATTTCTCCATCAACGCTACCACATTGCCAAAGAGCTAGGCATTTCGGTCATCATCGCAGGACACTACGCCACCGAGACCACCGGTCCCAAAGCAGTGTTGAACGCCGTGCGCCTGAAATTCCCCGACCTGCCCGTAGAGTGGCTCGATGTGCCAACTGGTTTGTAATCACGTGTAATTTTACTTTTACCACTTATATTAAAGCATT
>JAFXSU010000280.1 GCA_017525435.1 Victivallales bacterium | reverse complement strand
GCCAAACTCGAATTTACTTCTCAGCACCTCGGCGCACTTCGCCGTCGCATAGATGGGGACGCCGAAGTGCTGGGCGGCCACGCGCGCGCCGGAGATGTGGTCCGTATGCTCATGGGTGATGAGAATCGCCTTAATCCACGCCTCATCCAGAGCCTCCTCCTTCATGCGCCGCCGCAACATACGCAGACTAATACCGCAGTCAATCATGACCGCCTGTTCGCCACAATGGATGACAGTGCAGTTGCCGTTACTACCGCTGGCTAATACTGTAATGCCTATTTTTGACATTCCTAAAACCGTGAAAAAAGTTGAGTAAAATTCAGAAAATTAGTTGGTAACTTTTATGGATTGCAGTACGTTATATGTATGATAAAAACATCATCACCACTCACCAGCGAGGCTATCATGGTTACTATAGCACGTGGAAACGAAATCGTCAGTTCCGTGATCGGGATTTCCCTGTTCGGGAGGCTGGCGTGGTGCTTCCCGAACTTTTCCGAAATCGACCGGCGGTGCCTGGCGGGGACTTCGCGGGGACATGTCTCCCACGGCATGGCGGTGGTTTGCGCGGTCTGCCTGGCTCCCGCAGGCAAAACGACTACGCCACAGGAGACCTTCCGCCTGCGGATTGACCGTCTGGGGACACGCCACATTAGAATCTAGCGGCTTTTTCGTGGAGAGGCGGCTCGTATTCGATGCAATGGCCGTTACAATCTTTGTCCTGAAGGAGTTCCAAGATTAGTTCCATTGTCATTTCGGCCATTTTCATGGCATCGTAGTGCAAGAAAGGGCCGAACTGGGCCAGCACCTTTGAGAACGACATCTGTTCATTTTCCCAATGGTATAATTCAGGTTGCCAATTATGCTGGAGAAAAACAGGATACATCCAGCTGGCCAGGACATCATCCGGGATGACGAGGCAGTCGGGTTTGGTGCGCAGAGGCATTTCGGCGATACTTCTGGCCAGTTTCAGTGCCAGAAGCCAGTTGGTGTGCGAGTCCCAAGCGGCCGTACTGTCTTCCCGTAGGAAATGGCAGTAGTCGGTCGGCGGGCGTGGAGTGAAGTCAAAGAGATGGCTGGCAGCAAGGAACTCGGCGCGTCGGCGAGCGGTGTCCGGATGCCCCATCATCACCAGCATTGGGCGTTTGAAGCCGCGCTTTGCGATGCTTCCGAGGAGCTTCTCAAGATGAATGGTGGCCATGACTCCGGGGGCATTGGGCTCCGATATTCCCATATAGCAGAGGGGGATATTGCATCGGTTACATTGTTTCAGCGATTTTTCGGAAAGCAGGACCGTGGAGACCAGCCCATCAATGCGGTGCTGTCGGATTGCCGGGACGAGACCGCGGAACTCCTGCAGCTCGAAGATGTCTTTTCGTTCAGCTGGTCTTTAATGAAGAGGGAAATCTGGCACGCATGGCGGCTCAGGACCGTACAGAATGCCTGCATCAGGCAGGCCATGGAGGAGAACTCCATGTCGCGGTGGCAGATCAGGCCAATCGTACGTCCTTCGTAGCCATCTACATGCGGGCTGAGCACCGTAATGCCCCCCTGCCGGCGGTTCTCCAACAACCCGTCGGCAACCAACGTCTGGATGGCGCGACCAATTACCGCGTTGCCCACTCCCAGTCGCACCCGCAGTTCCGCCTGGGTGGGAATGCGCTCTCCGACCTTCAGGTTGTGATCCGAGATCCAGTTGATCAGAGCGCGTTTGACAAATTCAGTCTGCTTGCCTTGGTTGGTGCGTGATTCCATGGTATTTCCAGAGCCTCATATTGTAATTGCCTTTCACTGCTGCCCAGGAATGCTTCCATTGAAGCGCCAACAGTAATTAAAGACCTTCATTGACATCAACTTCAAATTCTTGGCGTAGGCTGACATTTTAAAATCGGTAATTATAGCTTATTGTTTTAACCCACCGCCATGTTCTGGGAGCAACAACTTCAGGCTTGTTTTAGTTGTTTGATGATAATATAATGCATTATATTCTTGAAACATTCAGCATTATATATTTTCCTGACAAAAACATCAAGCCTCTTTCCACAAGGATGCAGGGGCCTGATTTCAGATGATTTTGGAAGTCCTTCAATCGACGAGCTGCACCCCGATGACCTGCCATTAAATTCTTGTTCCAGGATGAAGTTGCGTTTATCGTCGAATTTTGTGAGTCTGCAGAACGCCAGGCGAATATCCTGAATCCGTGAATTGTGGGCGGACGTACTGCCGGCGCCCCGCCGACAGAAAATGCGTTGTGCTGGTGCCCCGCCAGCACAGAGTTAAATTCACGGATTCAGGTATATGTTAAATCATCATCGCCGCCCGCAAATGTCTTTTCGGTGACGAAACACCGCAATTATTGAGGTGGCGAGTGTTAATTTGATGGATGATTTTCCCGCGAAAAACGCGAAGAACGCGGAAATGATTTGCTGTGGCAGGAAAATCCTCCGGGCAGCTCGCCCAAAGGTGACGCTCTCCATCCGTCATCAATCTGAAAGGCTTGCGCTTTTCGCCCATCTCCCTCTAGAGCGTCCCTGCTGCCCGTTTCGTGCCCGCCGGCTTCACCTTGCGAATTGCGCGCAAAAGCATCAGGTGAACTATATCCGGGTTAAAGCACTTACAGCTGGATAATGTCCCGGTAGATGGCGATTTCGCGGATGGCGCTTTCGACCTGCCGGATTTTCCACTCGATATGCCAGCGATCCGCGACATACTCCATGGAGGGTTCCCAACCGAGTCGTGAATCGCATTCGACATCTGGAATCACCGCCCGTGCATTCTCAATTTCGCTGTATGCGAGCTCCTCAATCTGGTTCAGGACGGCCAGTGCGCTTTCCCGGTCTCTTGAAGTTTGAAGCTGCATGTTGAGAAGCCACCACTTTTTGATGTGGATGGTGGTGGTGATGGTGTGCAGAATGAAATGCCCAAGTGAATAGAGGCGGGCGAGGTTGTCCGCATGGAAGCTCTCACGAGGAGTCCCCTCGTATTCATTCAGGATGCTGAGTCCTGCAAGCCATTCTTGGCGCATCTTTTCGAGTTCTTTGATTTCAATTGGATAGCGCAGAAATCCCGGGGATTGCTCGGAATTCTCGAAGGGGTGGTAGAAGGTCTTGATGATTCGCCAGCCGTTATGGGCCTTCGGGGCAGTCGGGAACTGGATTTCCTTTGGCGAGAAGGTACGCGAGATGTCCGGCTGGAAGATAAACGGATAGGCCGGCCCCACGCGCCAGGGACCATACTGGTCTTCGTTACTGCCGATGTAGTGCTCCATCGCGTCCGACCAATGCTGCCAGGCACCCATCACGTTCTGGGAGGCCGACACCCCGTAGTCACGCTCGGCAATACGCATGAGCAGGCATTCCTGCTCCTCTTCGGAATCCAGTCGCGGAGACCATCCCAGCTCCTTGGCAAAGTCAGTGGCGAATGAGTCGCTCCAGCCTTGATGATGACAGCAGTAATGTTCGTTCAGCCCCCATTTTCGGCGAGCCGTTTCGAGGTGGTTGAAGCGGGCAAGCAGCCGATGCGGCACCGGCATGTAGGGCACGCAGCCGACATCCCAAGAATTGCCGGTCGTGTTCACATTCGCGTAATGCGCTGGATGGCCGACGCCCGCTGCGTTGGCGCCTTCGGTGACGAAGAACTCGCTGGGGTGGGCATTCGCATACGAGTAGTCCATCAGCGGAACTTTGAGATCGCCAAGTGTGCGTTTGCCAAAGATGTCATAGACCAACTCTAGGTGGATGCCGGGCGGAAGATTCTCCACGAAGGTGCGGCGTGTCTTGGCGGGCAGGTAGCCCCAGTTGTAAGTACTCATCACGATGTCCACATCGGGGGCGAACTTGTGGATGGCCCGTTCAATGCGAGCGAGATAGGCAGGATAGTCATAGCACGGATACCAGCCTGGTGACGGACGCGGGTCGGGGATGCCGTCCGTGAATGACTCATAGTTGTGCTTTCCCGTGGTGTGTGGGTCGCGCGACGGAAACTCCAGGGATTCGCCGACGAGCTTGATGCGATGAAGTCCGCGGTTGTGGCGGGCGAACTCGCCGAAAACCGCATCAAAGGTTGCCTGTGCGTTGGGCGCGTCTGGATGTATCCAGCAGCTAAGGTAGCTGTAGGCAGTCACATACAAGCCATACTTGGCAGCCCGTTGAATCAGTGCAGGAAGGTCGTAGGAGCCATGGCGATTGCGGTCCGGCGCGGTCATGAACTCGACGATGCAGTTGTAGCCGGCATGGGCGATGGCATTGAGTTCCTCGTCCGGATACTCGTCATCGCCACAAGCGGAATGCACCTCCATGACCTCGACGAGTCGTTCACGGGTTTCCGTGCCAACCTTTAAAATCGGTGCGGAAGCGAAATTCATCCGATCCTCCAGCCGGACGGCCGCAGCCAGGTGCTCCATCGGACCTGCGCTCACGGTGATGGCATCCGGCGTGATGGTAATGACATAGCCGTGTCGGAGTTCCGGCATCTCCCGGAAAAGGATTGTGCAAGGCGGCGCGATCTCCAGGCCGTCCGCCACTTCCACCACGGACAGGGTGAGCATCTGGCTGATGCGCAGGTATTCCTGTAAATCGTGAGCGGCTCGCGCCTGAAGTTCGCAGTGCGTCCGCGGCAGTGCGATGTGCCAAGTGTCGTCAAGTTCCATCTCGCCGGAATGGACCACCCGCTCGGCATTCCGTCGGTTCGGCACAAACACCTGGAAGTGACGTTTGATGAAATCGTAATTGGATTCTGTCTTGATAAAGGGAATTGACATTACGAGAAACGAGTAACGCAACAGTTTGGTGTTGTATCCTGTGAGACTTGGATTTTTGTCGGCCCGTCCAGCAACGGGGTGACTGGCTGCCAGTCATCTTCGAAGACCGATGGAAATTTCCGCACTAAGGTGGTCGCCAGTTCCAAACGCATTTCATTTTTGCCCAGTCTCAGCAGATTGGTAATCTCGACGCGATGCGGCGACGCAAAGCATGGCGGCAATTCGACGCCGTTGAGACGAACCACTGCTTGGCAGCTGCGCGGTAAAAGCAACCAATACCTCCGCCACTGAAGTGGCGTCAGATCAAAAGCCGCACGATAGCGCAACACTCCCACAAAATGCTCTGGCTGGGCAGGGGGATTCTCGCAGATTGGCTGGACTTGTCGGATCGTTCGGAAGTCCATTGGCCAGGCACACGCTATTGAAAGTGACAGAGCGGGTCGTGGAATTCGCAGGAAGACCGCCTGTTCCGGCTCCAGACGCAATTCGCCACGACATGAGTATGTCCTTTGTTGCATGGAGTCATAGAAATACCCCTCTCCTGGCACGGGAACCGTGAAAGAGCTGCGAACCATCCGCGTCAAGCTTTCATTGTATAGGAAATACAGTTCCTCGTCTTGGCAGTGGCGATGGAGAACTCGCAACGTGGGTGCGGGGCGGGAACATTGGAAGTCCTCCGCACCGTGGGCAAACGCGGCAGCCACGAGGGCTGTGTCATCGAAGGGCTGCGGAATCTGTTCGCGGAGTTCTTTCGCGAGATTGTCTGGGAAGCGGCGGTGAAAAACCACTGGAACCCCGTTGTGGAGAAGCCTAGACAACTGCTTTTGGCTTTCGGGCGGCATCCATGTTGAACCCGGCACAACGAGCATTCGGTATTCGGCGTCACCGATGTGGATGGCACTGCGGGCGGTCTTCGCGGTCTGAAGGTAGTCCATGTCCACGACATCAAAGTCCAGCTGATTTCGTGCGAGAACTGGTGCGACGGCCTCGAATGGTTCCGCCGCCCGACCGCACCATTCGTTTTCTGCATGGTAGAGTACGGCAATTCGGCAGACGGACCGTCCTCTTGACAGCAACGCGGCCGCGTCATGCAGGTATCGGAAGAACTCCGGGATGAACCGCCATTGGGGATTCCTGCCATGCGCATAGAAGTGCGGCGGGCAGTCCGGGTCTGGAAACTCCTTGGGCGAAAAGGCATGGGGAACGAAGCGATTGACTCCGCGCACAAGGAAATGGTCGACCATTGCCTTCATCTCCTGAACGTCCTCCTGCCAGCCGTAGGCACCGAAAAGTTCCACGAAAGCCCCGGTCATCTCTGTATCAAGATGTGCGCAGGAGGAGGCCAGCTTGGCCAGCCCCCAGTGGAAGAAGCGGTCGTCGTATTGCCCGAACTGCGTCTGGCGGAAGCCGTTTTCGTGACTGCGGACCTGCTGACGGAGTACGCTATCCACACCGGCCCAAATCTGCCCCCGCTGGGAACGGAAGTAATGGCCCGGACCGTAGCCCAGACGGCAATGCGCACCATTGTCCTCGACAATATGCCCGATGTGCTGGAGACCATGCTTGCGGCACCACTCCCCGACGCGAGCGGAGAAATTCGATGCGAATAGATTGGATACGAGGTCCATGAAAGCGGTGCGGATTCGGCATTCCGCATCGGTGAAGCCTTTTCTCCAAAGCAGCGGCAACAGAGGACGACAATCTTCCCCTAACTCGTTGGAGAGTTGATCAAAGAGACTGGCGCTGTAAGGCAACGGGAAATCACCATGCCCCAAAATGGCATCGTAGCAAGGAACATTTCCGAAGCGTGGCTCGTCACTGAAGAAGCCCCGGAAAGTGGTTCCGACGAACTTTCGCAGATGTTGGAAATGACTCTCATAGATGGTCTTCAGCAGGAAGTCCACGGCTTCTGGTACAAGATAGTTCAGACAGGTGCGCGTATGTTCCTCACCGCCTTCGGTGGTTCGGACAATGGCAAAGGACTGATGGCCTGGCGCACAGGACATTGGAGGGCTTTCCTGCAGTACCGCCGTCTCCTCGCGAAGCCGCCCGCCGCTCGTCGCATATTCCACCAAGAACAGCACTTCCTCACCAACCGCCAGCGGAGACTTCAGTGGCCATTCGCGGCAGTGGAAGAGCTGTCGTAACAAGTCCGGGCGTTCGGCAGCGAGGCGTCCGCCGACGAAGCCAGTTGGAAAATGCCGGTCATCGAACACCCAGACCGTCATCTTTCGCCGAGCGGCCTCCTCACACAGAAAGGTCAGGGTCTCCCACCACGGCTGCTCCAGATAGGCAGGAAAAGGACGCGACTCCACGATGAAGCCATCGCAGTGCGCCTCCTGCATCGCCGCAATCTCCCGCACCAGCACCGAAAACTCCTCGCCATGTTGCCAAAACAGCGGAAGCAAGACCTCGCCAATTTTATTATGCATAACTTATTTTATTATAAATAGTTTATTATTTTACACTCCCCGCTCGGCGACAGCGCAGGAGCCGCCATTCGCCGGGGCGTAATGGTTCCGTTCGAGTGCCGGATGGCCAGATGGTCTCGACGGTCCATCGTGGTTCCGGCCAAGGCACTTCCTCCGCACCATTATTCTGCAGTGCGACGAAAGAGACGTCAGGGCTTATTGGATGAACCGTCATGGTGAGCTGCGGCGCGGAGGAGACAACCGGCGCGTCATCAAGGAGTTGCCTAGCCATCTCCGCGTAGATTTTCCAGTATGGCAGTTCGGTGGCGTAGGGTGTCTGAGCCACCTGCCGTTCGATTGGCAGCGTAAGGAGACAGATACGTCCGCTCCCGCAGGGCTGTTCGAAGAACACTGGCAACCCGTCTTGGTCTTTCGCCAAGACGCGCGCCCCAGTCGGCTTCAGCAGCATCTTGACCTGGCGTTGAACCGGAAGTGCCTCGCCCTGAAAACAAATGATGGTCTGACCGGGATTCTTTTCCCAGCCGACGGACTCCACGCCGAAGGCCTGGCCAAAAGGAGCGAACATGGCCATGGCAACCGAGACAAAGACCGTGGCGCCCGCCTTTGCACGTTCCAACAGACTCTGGAAAAGCGTCGGCGGCATTCCCTCGAAGGTGTCAAGCGAGGGAACAATATAGAGTGCCGTATCAGGTAGTGGCTGATCGACAAAACAAAAGCGGGGGGTAAAGTGTGCCTGTGCGGTGAGCAACCAGGCGCCGTAGGCCGAACTCCAGGCTTCCTGCGTGGTAGTCAGGACCACCGTCGCGTCCCGCCGAGGTGGTGGCAGCGGCGGCTGCGGCAACTGACGGCGGAATTCGGCGAAATCCCGCACGGCCTGTCCGACCGGCTTCAAGGAGCCATCACAACGGAAGAGCCCCAGTTCGCGTTCCACGGCGCACCAGGTATAGGGTGGATAGTCCAGCTTCTCCTGGTCGAAGGCGCACCACCAGTAGAGCGCCCTTTGGTCATGGAAGAAGAGGTTCCTGAGCACGCGGTCAAGGTATCTTCCGGCAATTTGCTCACTGCCTATGACATTGGCAAGCGTGCCCAGCTCCTCGGCAAAGCACGGTTTGCCCGCCAGATCGCTGTAGAAAGCGTTTTCCGCAACTGCATGGAAGAGACTCTTGAAACTGCCCAGCACGTCAGTACCGACGTCAGGCGTGAAGGCGGGATAAGGATGCGTGGTCAGAAAATCGCACGCCTCTGCCACGTCGCCGATGCGCCAGCTATGCTCGTCCACCAGATCTGCGGATGCGGCTGGCAGCAATCCGTGGAGTCCGGCGAAAATTGGCCTCGTGGCATCGGCCGCACGGATGGCATTGTAAATCGACTGATACCAGAGCCGGAACTCGTCTCGGCTGGAATTAGCCAAGCAATTGCATTCATTGCCGGACTCCCAGGCGACAATGGCGGGATGGTCTTTGAGCGCATCGACAATCCCGCGGACAAGCCGCAGTTGATAATAGACTGCCTGCGGATCGGTAAGAAGGTTTCTCCCCTCGAAAGCCGGAGGTGCAAAGAGCCGTCCGCTCATCCAGCCTGTCACCAGCGCGACAACCACCTTGAGTCCCTGCTCCAGCGCGTAGTCGCAGAACTGTCTTAGCCGTTCCAGCATCTCCGGATCGACGGCGGATCCCTTCACCGGCCAAGGCGCGCCATCCTTCCATGCGAGCTCCTTCGGCAGTCCCCGTTGCCTATAATATATGGATATGGGCTGGAAATCTGGCCACAGAGGAAAAATCCGCAGATGCTCCACGCCCAGCGACGCCAACCGCGCGAGGTCGGTCTGGATTGTCTCCGGCCGCCACTGGCGCCACATCTTGATGCCCGCGTGACTTGCCCAGTAGTTGACTCCGAGGGTGAAGGTGCCTGATTCAAGCATGTTCGGACGATTTTGTGTCACGTTGAAAGACGAGGCGCTCGCCTCGACAAACCGAATTGGGGGCGTGCAGGACAAAATGCCCCTGCCCGTCGAAATCGCGGAAGTACATCCCGTGCCCACCGTCTTCGCGGTAGATGGGCGTCGGCTCGTGTATCCACGGCCCAGCGAGGCGGCCAGTTTCGGATGTCATTCTTCCCATGGTATAGATTCTGTCGTTCATGGAACTCCAGAGCATCCGCAGCTGACCATCTTCGCGGTAGAGAAATGGTCCGTCCGTCACCCAACCACGCATTCCCGGGACCACATATTCCGTTGCCCAAGGGGCAGTGCTGGCCTTCATGAGTTCACAAGGTTTGCCAACTGCGCAACGCAAATCCTGGCTCAGGGGCAATGCGCAGATAGTGCCGTCGCCCGCCTGAATCCACTCGTGGCAGAAAACCATCCATGGCTGGCCATCCTCCACCCAGAGCGTTCCGTCCAGGCACATCCAGTCACGCGGTGTGACTGCCCCGTCCGAGAACTCCTCGTAGGGACCGGCAGGGCTGGATGTCCGGGAACGGAACACCGCCGTCCCCCGAAAAAGAGGTTTGTTCGTGCCGCAGGTCCCCAGCAGATAATACCACCCGTCGTATTCGTGGCATTCCGGTGCCCAGAAGAAATCCGCCCCCCAGAAACCAGATGGCGGACAAAACGCTGGAAAGGGGCCCGCCCATTCCGCCAGGTCATGTCCCACATAGTAGTAGAAACCTGGCCCGCCATCATGCTCTATGCTGCCAAAAAGATAATACTTTCCCTCGGCACGGCAAGGCACTATGAACGGATCGCGAATTCGAATTTCAGCGAGGCTAGTCATGATTTCCGCACCAGTTTCTGCTAAACAATGGTGAGCGCCCAGTTGTCAGATTCGCGTGGCGATATCGGCGACATACGGGGAGACCGCATGTGTCGGATCTTCGGAGGGCTTGAAGAAAAAGAGTTCGCAGAAGGGTTCTTCAATGTGGGAGACTATCTTGACAACCAGGCGCTGCGGTTTCCCCGTGAGCCGGAAGCGCATTTCAGGCCCAAAGACCGCGATGGGGCAGCAGTGTTCCGCTTGGGAGAAGACCAGCCGTCCGTCGAGCCAGATTTTGGCGGGCGTGGCGGAGCTGAAGCCCAAAATCACATCGTCCAGTTCCTGACTGGCGCGGAAATCCAATGTGAGGTAATAACAGCAGGTTCCGGTAAAGCCGCCGAAGTCCTTCTTGTGAAACTCGCGGCCGCCCTTTTCCAGGAGCAGTGGGTCTTCACCAGGCAATTCACGCAGGAGCAGCGCGGTCTCGTCAAGGTATTCCTTGTCCAGCTTGACATAGGTGTCCATGGCATCGCGGCAACCGGAGATGTTCGCGGGATTGCAGGCGTTTTCGCCGGCGTAGGGGCAATTTTGGTACTTCTCTTTGTCCCACATGTCCCAATAGGGACCATAGAGATGGAACTCACGCGCTCCGAAGACTCCGAAGCTGCACTGGACTGGCTGGCGGGCGGGCAGCCGAAGTTCGGCGTGGAAGAGGTTCTTGTCGGGCATCCAGGGGCCGGCGGAAGTCTCCCGGCCGAGCAGCAGGGGAACTTCCGTTTTGCCATTGGGCGGCAGACTGACCTCGGAGGAATATTGGCAGAGCGCATCGGCAGGCGCATTTATCCGAAGCGTTCCGGCCAGCCGTTCCGAAAAGGGGTTCTCGATCGTCAACATCGCAGGGGTGCTGGCGAATTGGCGCAGCACGGGTTCTTCCGGGAAGCTGACTGTCATTCGGACCTTCGGCGCGGGAGCGGGACGCAACGACACCGTCGGCGCACCGACCAGTTCCAATTGCGGATTGCGCAGGGCGGCCATCTCGACGCCGAGGCGGCAAGTGTCCTCGGCCAGTGTCTCGAAGGTCGCATACTGGTGGGGAATCTGGCATGCGCAGACAAGCGTTTTGCCCATTTTGGCGCGCCATTCCTCCGGCAAGACATCAGGGCCATGCAGAAGTCCGAGCAGGGCGCCTGTGGTCGCCGCAGTGCAGTCCGCATCCCATCCGAATTGTACGCAGAGCCGCATGGTTTCGCGGAAGTCGCCCTTTCCCAGGAAGAGCGCGGCGAGGGCCAGCGGGATGTTGGTGCGCGCGGCCGTCGCGTTGCGATGTCCCCAGCGGCGGATAATGGCATTCCAGACGCGCCGTGCATCTTGCATTTCATCACACCAGTTTCGGACGGTTTGGCAGACCATGCGGATTTCGCTTGCCGGTTCCAGCACATCCAGAGCCTGCTCCAGTACGCTCGTCAAGTCCGAATTGAAGAATGCCAGCGCGGCGGCCGCCGAGAGGAACTTCTCGGCATCAATGCTGTAGTCGGCATGGTCCAGACAGCCGTCCATGGCGGCGTATTCGGCGGCAAGGCGTGGATTGCCGGGGCAGATGAGCCCCCAGAGTTCGGAGCGGATGGGGCATCCCATGCCCTCTTGGTAGAAGCGGTTGTCCCAGACGCCGGTCTGAGGCGGTTGGAGGCCGTGCTCCAGGTTGTCGATCATCACTCCGTATTCGCAGCAAGTGTAGAAGCAGTGCCGGTGCCAATAGTCGGCCAGATAGTCACTGTCAATGAAGACCCCGCGTTCCTGAAGCGCCTCCAGATAGACGACCTGGATGTCCAGGTCGTCGTTCGGCCAGAGCTTTTTCGGCCAGAGTTCTCCGGGATGCTCCTCGAAACGGTGATGGCATTCGTAGGGTGCGCCGATGATTCCACCGATGGACTTGCCAATCCAGCAGGCCAGAACCCGGTTGTGGTATTCTTTGTAATCCATTTTCATTCTTGCAAATCAGAAGGTCATTTGCCTGACGGCCTCACCAGCAGCACGCGATCGCAACAGATTGTCCGCTCACCGCATTTCAGGGAGACAAAGACATGGAAGATGCTATTTGGGGGCATCTTGCGGTAGAACTCGCAACGGATGCCCTGCATATTCTTTGGGATGAGCAGATGGTATCTTCCATTATTGATGAAAGTGGTCATCCCTAGGTCAAGCCAATGGTATTTTCCGTCCTTCGGCAGGCGCTCCTCGGTGAGTTCGAATTGCAGGGGTGTCCCGCCGTCCATCCAGTTGTTCAGATAGAGGTTGAGCGTCTCCTCGCCGTATTCGTATTGGCAGGTTTTGCCGACGAAGGCCTCCGGATCGTCCACCAGCTTGCCTTGCGCTTCATAGAGGAACGATGCTGCACTGAGGCTGAGGTAGGTCCCGGGGGCGCCAAGGGTAACGCCTGCCGGCATAGGGCCGACAGTCTCCTGCAACGCGGCACGGAAATTCAGGCACGCGGTCTCCACTTTGCGGTCGAATCCTTCGCTGACGCGGAAGTTGTTCTGGTCCTCACGGAAGAAGTAGTCCATCGACTGATAGGCCTCGGTGCGGAAGGTCTCGGCGATTTGCTCCGGTTGGTATGACGAATGGTCTTTCAGGTATGGCCAGCGGGCCATCAGACCGGCGAGCAGGCACGGCAGCTCGCGGCGGATGCGAGTGACGACCTCCGGCTGCCCGGCTGCCGCGGCTTCGGCCGAACGGAGCAGCCCAAGCGTAGTGGCGAAATACTCGTCGTCCAAGTAACTGCGGAATGCCAACTCAAGATAGCCGATAGGATACTCGAAACGCTCCTGGCAATCTTCCATATATTCCAGTAGGTCAGTCATCTGTGGCGCGGCATTGCCGTAATATCCCTCCATGAAGATGCGGATCAGCTCCTGCGGGTCAGCGTCGGCGTCGGCGGTCAGCTTGTAGGCGAGCCAGCGAGTCAGTGTGGAGAAGCTGTTGAAGGCGGGATTTTCGTATTCTGCAAAAAAAGCCTCGATGTTGCACTCCCGGTCCACGGCGATGTCCTGGCAGAGTGCCCGGACGTGGACGGTGGGCTCCGGAATGACAGGATAAAGCGTCCAGTACTGCCAGTGCATCAAATGGCTGGCATGCGCACCCCATTTGCGGAATTTCCGCAGCGCGGACTGATTGACGGGATGGGCCAGGGAGCGCATGGTGTCGTAGTCGCGGTAGGAACCGCCGCCTTCCACGCCCATCACGGCGATATGGACCATGACATTGGGTTCAGCCAGAAGATGTTCCGGTGCATCCTCGCAGTACAAATAGGCAAAGGTCTTGACCAGGATTTCCGGGTACTCCTCGCGGAGATGGCGGGCGACCCAGTTCACGAAGTCCAGCGTGGCGCCGGAGTAGCTTCCCTCGCGCCTGGCCAGTTCCATGCAGTCCGGGCAGGTGCATTTGTTGAGGTTGTCGTTTCCGCTGAAGTCATAGAAGAATGGCGGGGCGATCTGCTGTTCGGCGGCAAGCCGCCGGTCGCGTTCGATGTAGGCACGCATCTTGTCCAGCACGCGTTGACGCGCCTCAGGATTCGTCATGCAGATTTGCCCGCCGCCGCCACCGTCCGGGGTGGGTGGCATGGGATTCCCCTGCGCGTCCCGCGCGTAGAGCTCCGCCCGATCCCGCGGCCAATCTGCGGCATATTCTCCGGCGGTGTGGTAAGGGCGGTTTCCGCCGTAGTATTTTGCGACGCCAGTTTCATTCTGAGTGTAGCTGAAGCCTTTGTTGCGCTCCTTGAAGGCACCGGCACTCGGACTCCAGTCCAGCATGTCGAAGACTTGCCGGACTGCCATCGAGGGCTTTCGCCGAAGGTTCCAACTGCCTATCGTGAGGTCCGGGTTCGTGGGAACCACTTCACAGGTCTCGTCCAGCCAATGAATCCCGCACTGGCGTTCAAGGTAGTCATAGACTGCATAGATGATGCCGGCATACTTCCCGCCGGCCAGAATCAGATCGCCTTCCGGAGTCGTTTGGATGAGCCATTCCTCAGGATGGAATAATGCGAAATCCACACCATGCGCCTGCGCAAAAACACTCTGACCGACATAGATTGCACGCTGCCCGGTGGCCAACTCATTCTCCGCGAGCACCTCGAACGGCACACCGGTGACACGTTTCAAATACCTGGCCAGCTCACAGGCGGCGCGCAGTTCCGTGGCATGCGGCGAAGCCGGATGGACGATGACGACCTTGGCTTTGCCGTCCGCTGCCAACGTCGGTTCTGCAGCGCTCCCCAAAAATGGCAGACAGAGTAGCACTATGGCAAAAAATGATTTCATATATATGATATAAAGGAGGCGAGACAGTGCTTTGCAGGCCAGGAAAAATCGACCTGCAAAGCACTGTCGGTAGGAGACTTAGAGGTCGGAGAATTTCTTCTGTTCACCGCCGGCGGTGAAGTAGTGGGCTTGAGGCAGAGCGGGCTCATGGATGAAGAGCCTGGAGTCCCAGACCATGTTGTTCAGCGGGTCTCCCTTGATTTCGCCGGCATTCATGCCTGCGACATGGCCGTCCCAGAAGGCCAGGTTCGCCTTGCCCGCATGGCGGAGGTGAATGCCGGTCTCGCTCCCCAGGTAGTTTCCCGAAAGGCTGGCGAAGAAGGCCTGTGTCTTCCGGCCTGTCCACCAGGTGTCGTAGAAGGACGGAATGCGGGTTGGAAAGCGGCAGGAGCGGCTATTCAGGCTCACGTAGTCCAAAGCCGGGGTAAGTTGCTGTGCCTTCACAATGGAGGAGATGGCGGAGCAAATCTCAATGCCATAAGTCTGGTCGTATTCTCCGTATGCTGCATCTTTCTCCAGTTCCGGGCAACGGACGCACTTCAGGTCCGAATTATACTCTCCGTCATACAACAATTTCGCCCAGGCAGTACCCATCTGGTTTTTCCAGGCCAACATATAGCCGTTGTAGTCGTCCGCATACAGCGCGGTCTGGAGGTTAACCGTCTTCAGGTTGTTGACGCAGGTGATGTTGCGCGCCTTCGCGCGGGCCTTGGACAGCGCGGGAAGCAGCATGCCGGCCAGAATCGCGATGATCGCGATCACGACCAGAAGTTCAATGAGAGTGAAGTTTTTACGCATTGGTTTTCTCCTTGGTTTTATGGTTGGACGGGTTGAAAAAACGATGAAAACGACGGCCAAAAGATATAACCTAAATTTAGGTCATACCTTAATTGTAGTAAAAAAAACAATGAAATCAAGTGCTGACACGAAAAAAGTTATAATACCATGAACTTGCTTTGAAACTTTTCCCGCGAAAAAGTCTCGCAGGAAACGCCACCCGACAACCTCCTGCGGTCGGGAACCACGATGGCAAGTTAACTGTATAATTCCCCCAAAGAACCATCTTCGTAACTATTCAGCAGGTTAAGCCGCATCAGCGGCGGCAGAATTTTTCCTACCGAACAGTTACCCATCTTCATTCTATAGTTGGAGTTCCGAATGGCCAGGAACACGGCAAGCCGGCGGCACGGAAGATTTCCAGCGCATTGGGATTGACAGGTTGGCCAGTCATTTCCGGCATCCGGGAGGAACGTCCGAGCTGTCGCAGTTTTGCTTCACCGCCAGGATGATAGGGTAGCAGTTGAATTTCCGTTAGACCGCTTGGCGGCAATCCGGAGAAGAACTTTGCGGCGGCCTCCAGTTCGGCGGTGGAGTCATTGAGTCCAGGCACCAGTGGCAACCTCAGAACAAACGGGCGGCCGCTGGCGGCCAAAATCCGAATATTATTGCGTATAAGCTCGTTGGACACCCCGGTGAGGCGGCGGTGCAGCACTGGCGAGGCACATTTCCAGTCCTGCAGAACAAAATCTGCGAATTCCAGCATCGCGCGCTAATCCGCCTCCGGCGCATGTCCGCAGGTCTCGACCGCAATGTGGATCGGTGCCAGCTTTGCGGCGACTTCCTTTAAATAGGATATATATAGCAGCGGCTCCCCGCCCGAGAAGGTCACGCCGCCCGAAGAAAGCAGCACCTCCCGGTTGCGGTTGATACGTTCCGCCAGTTCCGTTGCGGACACAACCTCCCCGCAGAGCCGTAGCCGCCCAGCGGGGCAGTGGCGCGCGCATTCCCCACAGCCTAGACAATTCTGGACAGAACCGGACAATTCCTCCGCAGGGTCTATCCCCTTAGGGCAGACTTGCCGGCACTCCCAGCAGTGGAGGCATTCACGAGTGGGGATGACCATCCGTTCCGGCTGCGGGGACTGCCCCTCCGGGTTGTGGCACCACAGACACTGCAGGGGACACCCTTTAAGGAATACCGTGGTGCGCAGTCCCGGGCCATCGTGCAGGCAGAACTCGCGTACCTCGAAGATAGTTGCGGTGAGGTCAGCCATTCAGGGGCATTTCGGTGCGGCGTATGATGTGGTCCTGGTACACCTAGTCCAGTTCCACAAAGTAACCGATACCCCCCCGACGCGCACGATGAGGTGGCGGTGTTTTTCCGGATGCGCCTGGGCGTCCAGCAGGCTGTCGCGGTTGATGGAGTTGTGCTGGAGCTGATGACCGCCGCGGCGGGCGAACTCGGCAATGAGCGCGGCGACCTGCCAAGTGGCATTCGGCGCGGAAAAGACGCTGTTATGAATTTCGATGGTCAGAGGACCGCCGTTGCAAACACCCTGGAGTTTCGGTGCGGTAAAGGAGCGGATGACGGAGAGCAGCCCGTCCGCCGCCACGTCCAGCGACGGCGCATAGTTGGCGGAGAAGGGCTCTCCGGCGAGGCGCCCGTCCGGCGTGGCCCCCAGGTCGCGGGAGTGCCAGATGTAGTACATCGCGGAACCGGTTCCGGGGCGCACGATTCCTCCCTGCGAGTTCCGCAGGCCGCTCCAGGCGTCCTTCCAGAGCTTCACCAGGTCGCAGAGAGCACGGTCGGCCTCCGGGCAGTTCCGTCCCAGCTTCGGGGCGGTGTTGCGCACCTCGGCCAGGAGCGCGGCGGCGTTTCTCCAGTTCTGTTCCAACACCTTGGCGAATTCCGTCAAGGAGACCTCGCGTTTTCGGAAGACGGCTTCCTCCAGCGCGGCCAGCGAGTCGGCGGCCACCGAGAAGCCGGTGCCGTGGATGCCCCAGTTGTGGTACTTGCCAGCCTCGGTGATGTTGCGAGCCTTTTGCACGGCGATCGGGCAGAGCATCGAGATGAAGGCGGCGGGCAGCGCCGCGAGGTCCGCGTATCTGGCCAGCAGTGCCTCGACCTCGGCGCGGAGCGTCTTCGCAAGATCCGCCAGAAAGCCCTCGCGGTCGGCGGCGGACGAGGAGCGCATGGTCTTCAGCAGCGCCTCAGGCAGCGAGACGGCATCCAGGTTCACGAACTCGTGGCAGACGCCCGAAATGACGAACTCCCAGCATGCCGCGACCGTGTAGTCGCGCGCATCCTCCGGCTCGTAGCCCCACGCTTCGAGGGCGGGCAGCACCACATCGTCGTTGGAGTACTGCGGGAAGCCCAACCCGCACAGGTGAGCCGCGCACCGAGTTCCAGACGCTTGATGGGCGTGTCCGCGGTGACGCGGAAGTTGATCTTTGGGTCAATGAGTTTCAATTCGCATGAGGCAACGAGAATTGCCTCGCTCAGGCCATTCCAGGCATCACGGCCGTCGCGCGTGCAGCCGCCGATCATCAGACCCTGGCCGTTGTCGCCCTGCTGCACACCGACATATAAATCGCTGTCGCGGTTGAATGAGAGGAAGAACTCCTCCAGAAGGCTGAATGCCTCGTCATGCGTAATGCGTCCGCCGTCCAGGTCGTTTCTCCAATAGGGATAGAGCCACTGGTCAAGTCGTCCGACGCCGTTGTGGTATTTCTCCCTCACACCAGAGTGCGTAGTGGAGGATGCGGAAGGACTGCATCGCCTCTAGGAGTGTTTTGGCGCCGTGTCGAGGCACCTGCGCCAGCGTCGCCGCAATTTCGGTCAGCCCGTTGGCCTCGGCGGCCTGGCGGTACTTTTCCGCGAAGGCCAGCACTGCGTCGATGCTCTGGATGCCGGCGTGGAGGAACTGCGCACCTGCGGCGTCGCCCTCCTCGCGGCACTGCTCCAGCCGAGCCGCTGCGTTCTTGCGGACCCCCACCAGGCCGCTGGCAATGACCGTCGGGTAGTCCGGCGTGAAGTTGAAGGGTATGCCCTGCTCGGAGAAGGAGTGTGCCTTTCGCATGGCGGCCCACTCCTCATCCGTAAAGAGCATCGGGAGGTTCGCGACGGTGCGCAGACCAGCGATACGCTTGTCCGGCAGGAAGCACGGGGTCTCTGCGGCAAGCACTTTCTCCATTGCGATGGCGCGACGGAACACTGGCGGGGTGCCGTTGGCGGCGAGATGCCAGTCCACCTTGCGCCGGAAAACATGGTGCTTTTCGGCCAGGAGATATTTTTGGAGGCGGATGACGCGATGGTCCATCACTTGGAGATAATCCTAAAACCGTGAAAAAAGTTGAGTAAAATTCAGAAAATTAGTTGTCAACTTTATGGATTGCAATATGTTATATGTATGATAAAAACATCGTCACCACTCACCAGCGAGGCTGTCATGGTTACTATAGCATGTGGAAACGAAATCGTCAGTTCCGTGATCGGGATTTCCCTGTTCGGGGGGATGCCCCAAACCCACCGCCGGTAAAATACACGGATTCAGGATTCTTCCAAGACTATTCTTGCAATCTTCGGGGAAACGGCTTCGGCATTGCCAAGACGTCTCGTAAATTCGTCCAGCAACCGCAGACACTCATCGTGCCGTATGCCACCAGGGAGGATTCTCTCAACGGCATCCGCGAGATGCTGCGGAGTGCAGTCGTCCTGCAGAAATTCCTCAAAGACAGTAGTTTCGCAGACCAAATTGGCAATGGTTATCGAGGGCAATTTCACCAACTGGCGTCCAATCCACCAAGAAATTGCCCCCAGGCGATAGGCAACAACCACAGGCAATCCAAGCATCGCGGCCTCGACGGTGACCGTCCCGCTGGCGGCAATGGCCGCACTTGCCACAAGCATCCTCTCGCGGGTCTGCCCACAACTCCAGACGAATTCCGGCGCATCTGCGGGCAACTTCATTTTTGCGAGCATCGACTGACCAAACTCCTGGATGGCCGCCCGCGGCATTGCAAATTCAAACCGAAGGGCGGGATTTTTACGGTGCAGAAGGCACGCCGCATGAATGAAGTCTGGAAGCAGACGCTGAAGTTCCTGCCGACGACTTCCGGGCAGGAGCAGCACGAGGTTTTCCTCTCGCTGGCCTCCCTGTGCCCTTAGCGGATTGAGTTGTTCGAAGAGCGGATGGCCGATAAACTCCGCTGACAGACTGGTTGGCGCGTAGTACTTTGGTTCGAAGGGGAAGATGCAGAGCATCCGGCGGCAATACTTCGCCAGCTTCCAGATTCGTCCGCGTTTCCACGCCCACACCTGCGGGCTGATATACCACACCACCCGGATTCCCAGCGCATGCAATTTCTTTGCCAGACGCAAGTTAAATCCCGGATAGTCAATCAGAACCACGACCGACGGACGCTCTTCGGCAGCGCGACGCACTAGTTTCCGAAAAAGGCGTAGCAACATCGGCAGGTGCTTGAGAACTTCGACGAAACCGACGATACCCAATTCCGTAGAATCAATATAGGTCTCCACCCCCGCCGCACGCATCTTCTCCGCACCCATGCCTGCCAGCCGTATTCCAGGCTGAGCCTCCCGCAGCGCAGTCGCCAGAGCCGCACCATAGGCATCGCCGGAAGCCTCTCCGGCCACAATCCAACAGGTCAGTGGCTTTGATTGGACGGGGGTTTCACTCATTTGGCTTTTCCGCCTCCTTGTTCCGAAGGCTACTGAATCGCACCGAAACGACGGTTGATGCCCGGGGCCAGCAAGTAGGCACGCAGAAGACGCGAGACCGGCTCGGTGTCCACCAGGAAGGCGTCATGACCGGAGTCGCTCTCGATTTCCACATAGGTCACCGGCTTGCGTTCGGCGATGAAGGCATTCACGAACTCACGACAGGCGGCAGGCGGGTAGAGCCAGTCGCTGGAAAAGGAGACCACCATCAGTTCCGCATGGAGACGCGAACACGCCTTGCGCAAATCGCCATCTCCCCAGGCGGCCGCCGCATCGTAGTAATCCATGGCACGGGTGATATAGAGGTAGCTGTCCGCGTCAAAGCGCTCGACGAAGGTTTTGCTCTGGTGGTTGAGGTAGCTCTCGACGGAAAACTCCGGATCGAAGCCCTGATCAGCATCCGTCTTGGTGAGTCGTTCACGACCGAATTTGTAATCCATTCCCTTACCGGAGAGGTAAGTGATATGTCCGAGCATCCGTGCGACGGCAAGGCCGTTGGCAGGAGACTCGCCCCGTGCCAGATAGTCTCCCGCATCGAAATTCTCGTCATGCATGATGGCATGGCGAGCCACGGCATTGAAGCCCAGCCCCTGTGCAGAGAGTTTCGGTCCGCACGCCATGATGATGCATTTGCCCAGCATCCGGGGGTAACGCAACGCCCACTCGAGTGCCTGCTGACCGCCAAGCGATCCGCCGACCACCGCATACAGATGCTTCACGCCAAGACGCTCGATGAGCATCTTCTCCATGTTCACCCAGTCCGCAATCGTCACCATCGGGAAATGCAGACCGTAGGGCTTGCCTGTGCGCGGGTCGATACTCGTCGGTCCCGTGGTCCCGTAGCAACTTCCCAAGACATTCGCACACACCACGTAGAAGCGATTGGTGTCGATCGCCTTTCCGGGACCAATCACCGCATCCCACCAACCCGGATGCGTCAGGCGCCAGGCGCGCGTCGGATCCAGACGCGCCTGGGAATCCCAGCCCGCAACATGGGCATCACCCGACAAAGCATGACAAATCAGGACAACATTGTCCCCCGTCTCCGACAATTCGCCGTAGGTTTCGTATTCGACGATGACTTCTGGCAGCAAGCCACCCAGTTCGAGTTCAAAGGGATGTTGTGCATCCGTCAGGGTGATATGCCGCGCGGTGGTCATCCCGACGCTCGTCAGGGAATCCGGCGGGTCGTATTTTTTATGAATTGATTGTTCCTTGGTCGTATCCATCCTATGTTGTTTCGCCTTGCTCGCAAAGCGAGCGAGAACCGAAGGATTCTAGCCAATCTGGGCCAACCTAGCAAATCCCCAGACCTGTCCCCTGTACTTTGTACCTTGTACCCTTTTTTAATCGATGCAAGTCTTTTGGTAACCGGAAGCAGCCGCGAGTTCCTTCGCCTTCTCGGCAAGGGCATGGCCAGCCTGACGGCATTGCTCCAGAACCTCGGCGGTGGGTTCGAACTTGGCGAGGACGGGCGGGCAGACACGCGTCCACTTGAGTTCGTCGATTTTTGCGTCCAGCAATTCGGGGCCACCTTTTCCCCATCCGTGTGAACCAAATGCGAAAGCCGCGCGACCTGGGAAATTGAGTCCCTGGATGTAGCAGAGTCGTGCCGCCATCATGGGCATCATCTGCTGATTGAGAGTTGAGGACCCCAAGGCGACAGCCGCCGTGTCCAACATCTCGGTGGCAAGTGTATTCTCTGTTATGGCACGAGCCGGCAGCACCTTGCAGGCCACGCCAGGCACCTCGGCAATACCCTCCATAACGGCATCCGCCATCGTTGCGGTGCGGTGCCACATCGAGTCGTAAAGTACCACGACCTTAGGCTGTACGCGCTGGTTCGCCCAGTTCTGATAGGCTCCAAGAATCACATCCAGGTTCTTGCGCCAAATCACGCCGTGGCTCGGACAAATCATCTTCAGCGGGATGCTGGCCAGTTGTGCAAGAACCGCCGACACTCGCTTGCTATAGGGATTCACGATGTTCGCATAGTAACTCTTCGCCTCGTAAATTAAACTCGACAGCGGATTTTCATCGTCAAAGCGCAGATTGGTGGCGAAGTGTGCACCGAAGGCGTCGTTGCAGAAAAGCATCTGCTCCTCTGCCAGATAAGTGGCCATCGAATCGGGCCAGTGCACCAGCGGGATCTCGATGAATTTCAACGTCTTGTCCGCCCCCAGCGCAAGAGTATCGCCAGTCTTGACCAGCTGGAATTTCCATGCCGAGGTATCGTAATAGCCCGCAAGGAAATCCTGCGTTTTCTTGTTACAAACCACCGTGGCCTGCGGAGCCAATGCCACCAACGCAGGCAAAGCGCCGGAGTGGTCGGGCTCGGCGTGATTCACCACGATGTAGTCGATTTTCTCCAGCGCAGTCTGCTTCAGCAGATTTGCCAGCCAATCTGACGCAAATGGCGCCTTCACTCCGTCAATTACCGCAGTTTTATCGAATTGAAGGAGATATGAATTATAAGTCGTGCCACGGTCGGTCTCGTAGCCGTGGAAATCTCGAGCAGCCCAGTCGATGTGGCCGACGGCAAAAATCCCTGTGGCGATTGGGGTTAGCATAAAAGTGATTGCTCCTCTACAAAAACGGTGATCTGAGAATGTCAGTTCCTATAATATAAGGGTTGAAATTCAAACAGACTCCCAAGTGAGCTTTTTCGGGAGACCGTACAATCCGTCTGCGACGCATTAAATTAAAGGTATATGACCATTTATCGTCTTTTATCCATCCTGCTAGGGCTACTATGCCTTACCTTCGCCGTCGTTGCCACGGTGCTTTGCCCGGCACGCCCCAAGCTATCGGGGCAGCTGTCTCGACACCGTTTCGGCGGTTTCCTGTTGGGCATCGTGGTAATGTGTTGGTGCGCCTGGGAGGGTGCATCAATGCTTCCGGCAAATTACACCACGTCAGTCTGGCTGCTGGTTCCGTTTGCCGTGATCGCATGCTGGTATTTCTTGGACTTTCTCTTCGCCCGTGCCCTCGGCGGCTTTCTGGCACTCATTGCCAACCACCTCATACAGCACGCCTTTGCCTACTATTGTGGCGTTCGCCCCCTTTACTGCCTCATCGCACTTGCCTGGGGACTTTGGGGCATGACACTCATTGCCTGGCCATGGCTGCTACGAGATTTCCTGCTAGCAGTATCCAAGCATCCGCGAAGTCGCACCGCCATCTGGTGCTTCTGCATCCTGAGCGCACTGGCTTTCGCCATCCTGCCATTCTGCGGCCGAAGTTAAACTCCGCGCAAAATTGTCTATGAAGAACGACACGAATCCTGGCCTTTCCACTCTCATTTACAACAAATTATCTGCCATTTTTCGGGTTACGCCGGTGGCGATTCTGGTATTGCTGCTATTGGCCGGATGCTCGGAATCCGTAGAGAAATACCCCGATATCATCCAACTGCATGGCGGCGGATCGCAGACCGGTCCGAAGGGGGGCATGACCGAACGCCCCGTCGAACTTCAGGTTCTGGGGCCAACACGCATGTCTTCCGGCCACCGGCGCCCCGTGCCGGAAATTACTGTTCGCATCACCCCATTACTACGCAATGGCGAAGTTGCCGCCGACCAGACATTGGAGGGCAAAACCGATGAGCAGGGAATCTTCCGCATCGCCGTCCCCTATGGTGAAGAATTTGGCGACCGTTACTACACGGCCGCCTGTCCTGCCTTCGAGAATGTCCGGCCAATCGAGTTTCATGTCACTGCCGGTCTTCAGTTGCATGGCTCCGGGCAGGAGACGGTAGCCGGCAACGAACTGCCGGAGCCGATGAGAATCCAAGTGGACGATGAGAAGAAAGGCGTTCCGGTCTATTTCAAGATTGTCTCCGGCTCCCCGAAAGCACGCCTGACCAATGCGCAGACCACGACCGACAGCAAAGGCATCGCAGCCACCCAGCTCATCACCGATCCCGACTATTCAGGAAAATACGAGGTAATTGCCGAGATTGGTGGACAAGACAAGGTTACCCGAGGCGTCTTTCTGACTGCGTTGGCGCTCAACCGGTGGAAACTGGCCATCGCCATCCTCGGAGGGCTGGGCTTCTTCATCTACGGCATGACATTGATGAGCCAGGGGCTCCAGATGCTTGCCGGCGCACGTCTCAAGAATATCCTTCAACTCTTTACTGGAAACCGCGTGAAGGCGATGCTGGCGGGCATGGGCGTTACCGCGCTGATCCAGTCCTCCGGCGCAACCTCGGTGATGGTGGTGGGCTTCGTGAACGCGGGGTTGCTCAGCCTGAAACAAGGCTTGGGCGTCATCATGGGCAGTGCGATTGGTACCACCGTGACTGGGCAGATGGTCTCCTTCAACTTGGAGGCACTGGCATTGCCGGCCGTTGTGCTGGGCGTGTCGCTGATGCTCTTCGCCAAGAAAAGCGTCTTCCGCGGGGTTGCCCAGACCATCCTGGGCTTCGGATTGCTCTTCTTCGGCATGATGATGATGGGCAACGAATCCCACGTGGTGGGAGAGTTCCCTACCTTCCGGCACTTCTTCTCGCTCTTCGACTGCACGCCCGCCGCCGGCAGCGCCGCGCCGCCGCTGCTGCCCGTCCTCGGAGCCGCGCTCATCGGACTGGTTGCCACCATCGCCGTGCAGTCCAGCTCGGTGACCGTCTCCATGACCATCGCCATCGCCGCCAGTGGACTTCTGAATTTCTGGACGGCTTTTGCGCTGGTGCTGGGCGCCAACATCGGCTCCACGCTGACCGGTCTGCTTGCCTCCATCGGAACCAGCCGCGCCGCACGCCAGACTGCAATGGCATCTGTAATCTTCAAAATCTTTGGAGTGCTGGCAATGCTCCTGCTGCTCTATATCCCTTGGGGAGGAGTGCCATGCTTCCTCCGGCTGGTGGATGTCCTCACCCCCGGTGATGTCTTTGCCGAGGTTCCCCAGAACGTCGGACGCCACATCGCCAACGCACACTCGCTCTTCAGCATCTTCTGCGTGATGCTTTTCCTGCCGTTCCTCTCCTCTCTGGCCTGGCTTGCCACCAAACTAGTCCCCGAACGCAAAGAAGCCGAGTCCAACCAAATCGTCAAACTCGAACCACATCTGCTCAATTCGCCTTCTGCAGCCATGGATCAGGTGCTCGTCGCCCTGCTGGCCATGACCAAATGCTCCATGGAACTCACCGAGGGGGCAGTCCGCGCTTTCGTCAAACAAGACCATTCCACCGACGAAAAGCTCCAGGAGAAGGAAGACGCCATCGACCGTGCCCAGCACGACATCATGGACTACCTGGTGCAACTTTTGCGGCGAAACCTCACCGAGGCGCAGTCCGCAGTGATTCCGACTTTCATGCACTGCGTAAACGATGTCGAGCGCATCGGCGACCGCGCGATGAATGTCGTAAAGCTCATCGCGCGAGTGGACAACGCGGAACAGAAATTCTCCACTTCCTCCTTGCACGAGACTCTGGAAATCGGCGCGAAGCTCCAGGAGACTGGCGCGGCACTCATCCAGGCCATTTCGAGCAATGACCAGGAACATATTGAAAAGGCGCTTAAACACTGTGGCGAAATCAAGGCACTGACCGCGCGCTTCGAGAGCAACCACGAGGCACGGCTCAACAGCCAGGACTGCAATTTGGAGAACGGCATGATCTATGTCGAACTGCTCTCCAACCTCGAACGCATCGCCGCGCACCTTGCCAACCTCGCCGAACGTGCGCATCTGATGCTCAACCACCATGTGAAGTTTGACTCCGAGGCTGAATAATAATCTATCTAATTGAAGTTTAGGAGATTAAATTGAGTTTTTCTTTGCTCCAATGGTTGCGCGGCCTTTTCCACCGTTCAACAACAATCCAATCTGAATCCACCGAAGATTCTGTCACCCAGACAGTTGAATCATCGGAGTCTGCGGCACGCAAACGTCGCAAACATCGGCGTGCCAAAAAAACCGGCCAGCCGTCCGCACCGCCCGCCACATCGCAAAAACCACTTTCGGCGAAAAAGCCGGTGCACGATGACAATGCGGAAGGCGAAGGCGAGAAGGCCGCCCGGCAGATCCTCGACAAGAAGAAGGTGGGTTCCTGGCAGGCACCCCCCTGCCCCGCGCCCGAAGACGGCGTGCGTTTCTTTCAGGAGTTTCCGCTGGAACGCGAAATCCTCCGAGCCGCACTGGACGACCTTGGCTTCGTGAAATGCACTCCCATCCAAGGACTTGCCCTGCCCGTGGCAATGGAGG
>JAFXSU010000279.1 GCA_017525435.1 Victivallales bacterium | reverse complement strand
TTGCCCTACCCCGCCTTACGTGCCGCACTTGTGCGCGATGGCTTCGAGGACTATGAACTGCTCTGGATGCTCAGGGAAAAATATGGCAACAAGCCACCGCGCGCCGCCAAACGACTGCTGAAGACCAAGGACATCATCGGCGACGGCCAAGTCAATGGCTTTTTTGGCTGGCTCCCCTTCCGCAAAGCCAGCCGGCACCTGGTGAATACCCATTATGTCCAAGATGCCGACCTGCAACTCATGAAATGCCATCGCGAATTGCTGGAGTTGCTGGAAAAATAAAGACCTGAATCCGTGAATTGTGGGTGGATGTACTGCCGGCGCCCTCGCCGACAGAAATTGCGTTGTGCTGGCGCCTCGCCAGCAAAGAGTAAAATTCACGGATGCAGGAAAGAATTAATCCCGGATGGATCGGACGGACCGTTACTGGGCCGTGATGGCCCGGACGGCCCGGAATTTTCTTGGAAATCAGGCAAGTTAAAGATATAAACCTGAATCCGTGAGTTAACCTCTGGCAAATTACGGATTGGCTATATTCCCTATGATGAGGCTTAACTAAGCTGTTTTTCAAGCTGCAGGGGTACGGGGGCGGCAGCTCCCGTAGAATTTGTAGAAGTGTAATCAGGTACCTTCTTGTGTAACAAAGCTTACGGATTTAGCCTCCAGACATGGTTGAGAGGACCGTGCCCATGACCGAGCTGCGGGTCATGGCGCAAGGTGGCTGTGATATATTCCTTCGCCTGCCTTACGGCCTCCGACACGGCAAGTCCTTTCGCCAAACCGCACGCAATGGCCGAGGAGAGCGTGCAGCCTGTTCCATGCGTATTCTCTGTATCAACGCGTGGGGCATGGTACCAATGCGCCTCGCCATCATCCCACAGCAGGTCATCGGCAGTCTGCGCCAGATGCCCGCCCTTGACCAGCACCGCACTCGGGATGTCTGCGCTGATTTTCTTCGCGGCGGCAAGCATCTCATCGGGTGAAGCGATATCCATTCCGCTGAGAACCGCTGCCTCCGGAAGATTCGGAGTTATCAGCCTAGCCAACGGCAACAGCTCTTGCTGGAGAGCCTCCTGCGCTTCGGGAAGCAGAAGCCGTGAGCCACTGGTGGCAACCATCACGGGATCCACCACGAGATTCTTCACGCCGTAGAAGCGCAGCCGCTCCGCGATCACGCGGATGATTGCCGCAGAGGAAACCATCCCGATCTTCACCGCATCCGGCACGATGTCCGTGAAGACGCTGTCAATTTCCTGCTGGACGAACTCCGGCGGGGCTTCGTGGATGGCCTGGACGCCGAGGGTATTCTGTGCGGTCAGCGCGGTAATCACCGTCATGCCATAGAGTCCATGGGCGGCGATGGTTTTCAGATCCGCTTGTATTCCGGCACCGCCAATCGTATCCGATCCGGCAATGGAAAGTACTGTCTTCAAAAGTTTAAAGGATAAAGGTTAAAGGTTAAAGGGTCCCAGGCTCCTAAACGCCTGCGCAGCCGCACGTGGCGATGGTGCGCTGAAAAGCGCCGAGATGACCGCGATTCCGGCGATGCCAGTTCCCACAAGCTCGTGAACATTCTGGAGGGTGATTCCACCGATTGCGACTACCGGAATCTTCACCGCATGGCAAATCTCCACCAGAGTCTCGCGGGGCAACTCGCGTGCGTCACTTTTGGTGGTGGTCGGAAAAACCGCACCGACGCCGAGGTAATCTGCGCCATTCGCTTCCGCCTCGTGCGCCAGCGCGACCGTCTTGCAGGAGACACCGATAATCGCCTTGGGACCTAAGAGTTTTCGGGCCTCCAGCAACCCCATGTCGCTTTGGCCGAGATGCACTCCCGCGCCAATTTGACGAGCAATCGCAACATTGTCGTTGATAATCAGCGGAACCTCAAATTCAGCGCAGAGACGCTGAATCTCGCGTGCTTCCGCCAGAAACTCCTCGTCGCCAAGCGTTTTCTCGCGCAATTGCACCATTGTCGCACCACCTTCAAGCACCTCCCGAACCTGAGACGCCAATGTGCGCCCATTGAGCCAATGGCGGTCGGTTATTGCATAAAGCTGTGCAAAATTGACATTCATTGTCAGGAATTGACTGCTTTTGTCCTCAGATGTCCTTGCTTACGCGCAACGAACAGAACTTCGCACCGCACATGGTGCAGAAGTGTTCGTGGTTAGTGGTGGAACCGTCGCTGTTTCGTTCACGCAAGGCCTCTTCGCGCATCGCACGGGCCTTTTCGGGGTCGAGTGCAAGTTCGAATTGGCGGTTCCAGTCGAAATCCGCACGTGCATCGGAGATTGCATTGTCACGCTCCATGGCATGCGGAATATGCTTGGCAATATCCGCCACGTGCGCTGCAATTTTATAAGCGACCACGCCCTGACGGACATCATCGGCGTTCGGCAGACCGATATGCTCTTTCGGGGTAACATAGCAGAGCATCGCGGCACCATGCCAAGCTCCCACCGCCGCGCCGATGGCACTGGTGATATGGTCATAGCCGGGGGCACAGTCCATGGTAACGGGGCCGAGCACATAGAACGGTGCATCGTGGCAGAGCTGCTGTTCAAGGCGCATGTTCATCTCCACCTGGTCCAGCGGAATATGTCCAGGCCCCTCAATCATCACCTGCACGCCAGCCGCCTGGGCGCGCAGAGCCAGTTCGCCCAGCTGGGCAAGTTCCGCGAACTGCGCTTCATCCGAGGCATCGGCAAGACAGCCGGGACGCAACCCGTCCCCCAGCGAGATGGTGATGTCGTAATCGCGGCAGACAGCCAGAATGTCGTCAAAGTATTCGTAGTAGGGATTGTCTTTCCCGGTACGAGCCATATACCGTGCAATCAGTGCACCTCCGCGGGAAACGATACGCAGTTTGCGGCGACGGGCGGCTGGAAGCATCGATGGCCGAATGCCGCAGTGCATCGTCATATAGTCCACCCCCTGGGCGGCCTGGTCACGAATCACCGCCATCACGGTCTCGCGCGAGAAATCGATCTCATCGTCATCTCCCTGCCCTGAACGCGCGACCAGTTCGTAGATGGGCACCGTTCCAATCGGCACGGTCGAATGTTCGACAATGCTCCTGCGAGTCTCCTCCAAGTGGTCGCCGGTGGAGAGATCCATCACCGTGTCTGCGCCATACTTGACCGCCGCATCCAGCTTTTCGAGTTCTTTGGCAATGCAACTGGAAGTCGGCGATGTGCCGATGTTGGCGTTGAGCTTGGTCTTCAATTCACGTCCAATGCCCATTGGCTGCAAGGACTTATGGCCGTGGTTCGCGGGAATCACAATACGTCCTGCCGCCACGCCTTCGCGGATAAACTCAGGGTCGCGCCCTTCTGCACGGGCGACCGCCGACATCTGCGGAGTCACCACTCCCGCACGGGCAAATTCGAGTTGAGTCGAGAGTTTTTCGGACATCGTATTCTTCTCCTTGATGAAAAACAACGCTCAGGAGCGTCCGAATTTCGGCGAGCGGCGCCGACCTCCCACGTCTCCCTACGTCGTGATTAAACGCATTCAGGTTCTCGGGTGTAATCTCAGCCCCGCCGCACGAAGCACCCCGGATGGATGGTAACAATTGTTAATGTAATATGTGGTACGGAGTTCGCTAGGGCAAGTATATTATTTTATTCATCCAACTTTTGAAACAAAATCTGAAATCCGCGAGCGTCGGTGGCATTGAAGCCCCTGCGACTTCGGGTAAAATCGAGGCAATCATTGCCGCACGTCAATCCACATATTCAATCGCACCTTTATTCCAATGCTCTGTGAAAAGTGCCATTCCCGCCCGGCATGCGTTCATATCCGGGCATACGGTCCGGACGGACAGTCCCAGGACCATAATCTCTGCTTGCAGTGCGCGATGACCTCGATGACCGACCAGGCCGACCTCTCGCGCTTCCTGCAAATTCTGGAGGAGAATGCCAAAGACGGTGGTGCAAAGCTGCCTATCTCCCTGGAGGAACTCAAACGACTGGCTGACATGGCACGGCGCAACGAGCCGGAAAAACGCTGCCCCGAATGCGGACGGACGCTCTCGCAACTGCTCAAGAGCCAAAGTCTGGGCTGCTTGAAGTGCCTGGAGGCTTTCCGTGAGGACATCCGCGGGTTTCTGCGGGAGCCGCTGGCCGCCCAACGACGCCACAAGGCCGCCAGCACCGGCCTGCTCCACCCCACCGAGCCATCCTATGACCAGGAGCGCCTGACGGAACTACGCGAGGACCTCGCCCGTGCTGTGCAGGCCGAGCAATACGAGAAGGCCGCCATGCTCCAGGAGCAAATCCATGCGCTTGGGCAAGATATTGCGGCCACCCTCCAGCCAAGCGAAGACACCGCCTTCCAGACTTACAAACAACTCTGCGACGAATTCCGCAATCGTCCCCGCGCCGACTATGCGGTCAACGACGCCGAACTGCCCGTCTGGGCGCCAACCCATTTGACCTCGCCGACCATCCGCCTTGCCAGCATCGTCCGTTACAATCGCAATCTGAAGGACTATCCCCTGCCGCCCTACCAAGGTGCCGCGCTCACGGATGCCACGGATGTCGCCGACCGGCTCCTGAAGATCCTCCAGCAGGATCCACTCTTTGCGGACGCCACCGTCATCCAGCCGGGGCAATGCCGCGAAGCCGAACAGCAGCAACTGGTTTCACGCCGTTATGTGGCACCATCGTTCCTGAACCGCCCCTATCCGGTTTATCTTCTGCATTCCGCCAACCGCCGAATCATCGCGCGAATCAACGGCGAAGACCATCTTCAAGTCGAACTGTGGAGCGAACCCGGCGAGGCCTATCGGAGCGTCCAGCTCCTCCTGCAATTCGATGCACGGCTGCGCCGACAGGTTACCCTGTCCACGGACGCAGAATTCGGCGTCCTCACCCGAAAACTGCCCAGTTTGGGCAGCGGGATGGTGATTGGCGAATTGCTTCATCTTCCGGCGATGGCGTTGGAAAGCCGACAAGACACCGTGGCCAATGCCTGCCACGAACTCCACCTCTTCTTCAAAAGTTTCTATTCGCAGAACTTCCCGCAATCCGCAGGACTCTACTTTATCCGCACGGAATTCGCAATGGGCGAGACGCTGAATCGACGCTGCCGGATGGTCGCGCGGGGGGCAGCCATTCTCGAACGCCACGAACTCGCCGCACGCAGCGCACGCCACAATGTCCCTGACTTGCGGCTCTTCTTGCTGGATCGGCTGGGCCGCGCCGCCGGCACCATCAAAGGCGCGCGCTTCGTAGAACCCGAAGAGGCACGCTACCTCCTATCCATGCTCTGGCTGGGCGCCGAGATGGGTGTCTTCCCCGAGGTGAATTGGGGGTTGCTTTTCCGCGACTATGCCCGGCTCCCCGTCCACCCGACAGAAGACAAGCAGGACCGCCATTCTCAACAACTCGCCAGCATCACTGCGCGGATGCTACGGCATGACTTTGGACATGAGGAAGACCTGGAATGACCCCGTCCATACTTCAACTCAACCATGTCAGCAAAAAGTTTGCTGACCGAACCGTCGTGGCCGACCTCACGCTGGAGATCGCCGGTCCACAAGTGGTGGGGCTGCTGGGTCCCAATGGCGCAGGAAAGAGTACATTGATGCGCCTGGTCGCCGGATTCCTTCCCCCAGATTCCGGCTCCATCACCGTGGATGGACATCCGATGGACACCGCCGGACCACTCGCCCGCGCAGCCCTCGGCTATCTTCCGGAGAACGCCCCTGCGCATCCAGGGATGCGCGTGAACGAGACTCTCGCCTTCACCGCCTCAATGCGTGGCCTTCATGGGAAACGCGCCAAGGAGGCCATCGCCGAAACAGTTCAACAGTGCCAGCTCGAACCGGTTCTTACACGACTCGCCAGCCAACTGTCCAAAGGCTACCGCCACCGGCTGGGGTTGGCGCTGGCGCTCCTCCACCGACCACGGCTACTGGTCATGGACGAGCCGACGGACGGCCTTGATCCCATTCAGAAGCTGGCCACCCGCACCCTGATCCGGCAACTTGGCAGGCAGTGCGCCATCATCGTCTCCACGCACCTCTTGGATGAAGTGCCGGAAATCTGTGACCGCGTGCTGATGATGGACCACGGACAACTGGTTTACGATGGCCCCGTTCCCGCCGACCTCCCCAAAGCCTTCGGGCAACACGTAATGCATAATGCGTAATTTCCTTCCCATCTACCGCCGTGAACTCTGGCTGGCCTTCACCACCCCATTGGCGGCGACATTATTGGTCATCTATCTGCTGCTCTCAGGGCTGCTTACCCTCACTCTCGGAGGTTTTATCGAGAACAACCAGGCGACGCTGAATGGCTTCTTCGTCTGGCAGCCATGGCTCTTCCTCTTTCTGGGGGCCGCGCTTGGAATGGGCCAGTGGGCGGAAGAATACCGCGACGGCGTGGCCGAACTGCTGATTACCCTCCCCGTCTCCATCGGCACCTTGGTCCTGGCCAAGTTTCTCGCCGGAGTGACCATACTGCTATTGGGACTGCTCCTGAGCACCCCTTTCGCCTTCGTCTGCGAATGGCTTGGCAACCCCGACTGGGGAATCATCTTCACGGGCTATCTGGGATGCCTCTTCTGCGCGGCGCTATTCGCCGCCATTGGCCAAGCCACCAGCGTCTGCACCCGCAGTCCCTTCGCCAGTTGTCTGAGCGCATTCGTGCTGGGGCTGGGGATTCTCCTGGCCGGTTTTCATCCGTTCAACCTGCTGCTTATCAAGTGGGGCTGCCCCAACGCCCTCATTGAGGCAATCGCCTCGATAAGCATCATCCGGCACTTCGAGGAACTCCCCCGGGGCATCCTCTCCTTGCGAACCGCATACCTCTTCTTTGCCTTGACCACGATCTTCCTGACCTTTACCGCACTTAGACTTCGCCAACGCCATCTGGTCCGCAAACGCCGCCGCGTCCTCGCCACCATCGCGCTCTGGCTTGTTCTGGCGATCCTCTTCCCTGTCTTCGAAAAGCTTCCGGCTCGCCTGGACGCCACGGCAGAGCGCCTCTACACGCTGGACCACGGAACCCGCGACATTCTTGCCGAGTTAACCACCCCCGTCACCATCAACTTCTACTATTCCAAGAGTTTCCCAGAACTGTCCACCCTGCAACGCAACCACGCCCTCCGAGTGGAAGAACTCCTGGAAGAGTTTGAACGCGCCAGCGAAGGCAACCTCCGGTTAGAACGCCACAATCCGTTGGACGAAGCCGCCCAGCAGTCTGCGCGGGACCGCGGTCTCAAGCCACACATCGGCAGCATGGGCGACCTGTGGTTCCTGGGTGCCGTCCTTACGCCGGACGATTCATCCCTGCCATCGCAGGTTCTTGCGGACTTTCCCCCCGAGGCAGACGACCAACTTGAGTATCAGCTCATCCGCGCCATAGCCGCCACCCAGCGTGCCAAAAAACGCCGGATCGGGCTCTATTCCACTTTGCCTGTAATGGAATACGTCAATCCGCAGACCAAGCGCCTGGTGCCAACCTGGTGGAGCATACAGCAAATTGAGCATCAGTTCACCATCGTCCCGTTTGGCAAACTGGAAGAACTGCCCCCTGACCTCGATTTATTGATACTTGTTCATCCAAAAGGACTTACAGCAGAACAAGAGGCAATCATCTCGTCCTTCCTGCAAGAGGGTGGCGCACTCATCGCCTTGCTGGATCCGCTCAGCCGTGCAGATGTGCAACGCCAAGGGCGCTTGGTCCCCCCCCAGCCATCCACACTTCCCAACTTGCTCCAGGAATGGGGTGTCACCTTCCACCACACCAAAGTCGTAGCCGACCGCACCATTGCCACGCCGATGACCAACACCCGTCGTGGAATGGAAACCCTGCCCACGCTTCTCACCCTGAGGACTGGACAGCTCAGCCAGACTTCGCCACTCACCGCACATCTGGAAAACCTCACCATGTTCTGTGCCGGCGCCTTCGACTTCGTCCCCCGCGATGGTATCAAAGTCACTCCTCTTGCCACCACCACGACCGACTCACGACTTCTAGCAATCTATGAGGCGCAACGCAATGCAGGGGAAATCCTCACAGACTTTCAGCCCGACGACCAGGCGCACCATGTCGCCCTCCTGGTTGAGGCCCCCACGGCCAAGGCGCTCTTGGTCGGTGATGCGGATTTTCTGCACAACTCACTCTGCATCAACCAAACAGAGAATCTCCAGGGAGAGGAACAGGAACAACTGGTTTCCGACAACGCCACCTTGCTGACCAACGCCGCAGAATACCTCTGCGCCGACAGCCGCCTCCTTCGCATTCGTTCCCGCGGGCGCCAGCCCCGTACCTTCCAGCGCATTGAACAACTCGCACGCCAAACGGAATTGCGCATCCAGGAACTCGATGCCGAAACCTATCGAAACGGCGCGGACATCCGCCAGCAACTCCGCCAACTCGCCGCCCAAGACGACAAGGACTCTCCGGAAATTCAACGGAAACTCGATGAACTGGAAGCCGAAGACGCCCGACGGCAGGAACAACTCCGGCTCAGGCAACGGCAGGAATTGCACACTCTCCGTCAGAATCTCGACCGCATCGAACAAAAAGTGACCTTCCTCTGCGTGGTGCTCGCACCCGCACTCCTCACCGCCTTCGCCCTCGCTATGGCATGGAAACGGCGCGCCTAGACAGTAAATATATAACAAGTTCATTTCAAATGCCATACTTCTCAAACCAGATCCGCGTCGCCTATGCTGACACTGACCAGATGGGCATCGTCTATCACTCGAACTACCTGCGCTACTTTGAGATCAGCCGGACCGAGATGCTCCGCTCGCAAGGCCTGGTCTATCGCGACCTCGAAACCGAAGGCGTATTCCTCCAGGTCGTCCACTGCGAACTGGATTTCCATCATCCCGCACACTACGATGACCTCCTGGAAGTCCGCTCCGTCATCTCCCAGCTGGGCAAAGCCAGTCTGGTCATTTCCAGCGAAGTCTGGCACGACGGGAACCTGCTGGTCACCGGAAGGGTCAAATTGGCTGCAGTCGCCCGAAATACAGGTCGCATTGTTCCCTTGACAGCACGACTGACCGAGGCAATCCGGCAATACCTCGAAACGCAAATGCCAGAATGACTGTCGAAAATTGTCAAAAATTGTCATATAAGGGCAACAATTCACATTTTCCGCAAAAATTTTTTCTGGAAAGAGTGGAGAAAGTACAAAAAGGCAATACATTGTGCTATAATACCATTTAAATAAGCATCCATCCCTCGCAATAGGAGAATTGGTTAGATGAAGGAGAACCTCGATAAATTTTGGCGCGTGTTCCTAAGCGCCCTCTGCGTGGTTGCGCTGTTTGTCGCCACCCCCGCCATGGCTGATGACGATGACGATGATGATGACGACGCAACCGTCGGCGTCGATGACGTCATTGAAGAAATGACCTGGGAACAACGCAAGAAGGACATTGACGCCTTCTATGCCGGCAAGGTCGCCGAGTACCGTGCTTCGCAAGAGAAGATTTTTGCAGGCCAGGTAGTTGTGGAGTTCGTCAAGGCGCAGATCCGCCGCCGCGTGAACACCCCGTTCATGGGCGATTTCCGAATCCTCCGGCTTCCGGGCCTCGAAGTGGATTGGACTGGCTATGATCAGGCCCCGAAAAAGAGCAAGGATGAAATCGTGGATGAAGTCCGCGAGGCCGCCATCGAACACGCCATCGACCGCATCCGTCCGGATGAACGCCGACAGGCAATCATCGACAGCGCGGACGACCGCTTCCGGATGGTCGAAATCAACGAACGCGTGACCTTGATGCTGCGCAATGGCCGTGGAGCCGCCGCGCTGATCGACAACCAGCCTCTGCGCGCTGTGAACGACGAGCGCGTTCAGTTGGGCAACCGCTATATCATTCGCGAAGACCTCGACGAGGAGGATCAGGCGCTCTTCTACCCCGATGTCAACAAACGGCTCAAGGAGGCGTATGTGGTCAATGGCATCGGCAAGATCGACGTCGAGATGGAATCGATGATTGCACAGGAGTGCTTCGACAAGACGGCAACCGCCTTCCTCGAAAACAACTATGTGCCGGATATCCTGAAGCCCACCGCCAGCCTCCGTACCGCCAAGCCCGATTTCTGGATCGCAAAGAAGGATTTCATCGAGCGGGTTCGCCAGC
>JAFXSU010000278.1 GCA_017525435.1 Victivallales bacterium | reverse complement strand
TTTCTACGGCGTGGACGAAGCGCAGGCCGACCGCATCGCCGCCCAGAAGCCCTTCTGGGACATCGTGCACGAACTCGGCGGGAAGATGTTCGTGTCGGACAATTCGAAGGATGCCCTGCCCGTCCACCAACCTGGCGACTTGCTGGACTTGGTGATCCGGCGCCTTGAGCCATCGCGTGAATTGACCGCCCTGCGCCATGCCAATGGTGGGTTGCTGATGGCCTACGGCATCCCGCAGTCCGGTCCGGAAAACCCCGAGGTCTTCCGCCGCAACTACGGCCTCGCCCTCTGGCAACTCGACTATGACGGCTTCGCGACCTACTGCTACTGCTCCAGCATGGGCTGCCCGTGGAACGACTTCGACCATATTGACTTCCGCGACCACAATTTCGTCTATCCCACCACCGACGGCGTGATCGACACCCTAGCCTGGGAGGGCTACCGCGAGGCGGTGGACGACATCCGCTACGCCTGCACCCTCGCCCTCGCCATCCGCGAGAACCCCAACCACCCGCAGGCCACCGAGGCAAAGGCTTTCCTGGAGACGATGGATCCATCGCAAGCCGACCTGGATGACCTCCGTGCCCAAATCATCACGTGGATTCTGAAATTGAAGTAACACCATGACTTCCATGCTTCCCAAAGGCAATTCGCAACCGGCGCTGAACCTGGCGCATTTCCCCACACGTTGGCAAGCGGTCGTGTGGCGCAACTGGGGTATCGTGCCCGTGGCGCGGCTGGCAAAGGTCCTGCGCTCCACGGCGGCGTTCCTCGCCAAGGCGGCGGAGCAAATGGGCCTGGAGCCACGACCATTCGTCGATGATGCCTGGCTGAAACGCGGCTACCAGACCATCATCCGAAACAACTGGCATCTGCTGGACTACCCGCAACTGCTGGAATTGCTCGACTGGCCGCCGGAACGCCTGGAGAAGTGCCTCCGTGAAGAGGACTTCCTGTGGATCAAGTTGGGTTCCGCCAAGCCCGACTGTGGCGAGGTCATCGCAAAACCGCTTTCAGATGAAGAACTAGCGGTCACCCAGATGCGTTTTGCAGGAGTGCGGGAACTTTTTGCAAATCACCCCGTTGCCAGTGCGCCTTTTGATTTCTACCACTCCCCCAGCCTGAACCTGCCGGAACGCCCCCTGCCCGACTGGTGCAAGTTCAACTTCATCCACCCGTATTCCATCTCCTGCGGCGACCTTCTTTCAGTCGATGCACCGCCACCGGAGGAATTGCTCCCCGCACCACTGCTGGAGCAGTATCAGCGCCTGGGCATCCGGGGGCTGTGGTTCCATGCGGTGATGATGAACCTCCACCCTGTCCCCGGAGCAGAGGAATATTCGCAGGGATGGGAAGGACGTCTTGCCAAATTGAAAATCCTCGCCGAATACGCCGCCCAGTACGGTCTGAAACTCTACCTCTACATCAATGAGCCGCGCGGAATGTCGGACGACTTCTACGAACGCAAGCCCGACTGGCGCGGAGGGAAACGTCCCGACGGCAGCTATTCAACCTGCACCACACGCACCCCGGAGCCACTCCAATGGCTGGAAGAAGCCTGCGCGGCAGTCTTTGAGGCGGTCCCTCAGCTGGGGGGCGTGCTCTCCATCAATATGTCGGAGAACAAGACGCATTGCTTCTCCCATTGGGACAAGGATGGCTGTCCTTCCTGCCGTGAAATCCCCGGTCCCCGCATTATCGCGGAGTGCCTCAACGCAGTGGAACGCGGTGTACACCGCGCTGCTCCGACGGCACGCGTGATGGCCTACGCCTGGGGATGGGTCATCCGCCAAGACGAACAAGAGGAGGATTACGAAGCCAATGTGGCGTTCTGCCGACAAGTTCGGGATGCGCTGAACCCAGGCATCGACGTCGTCGCCGTACCAGAACACGGCCTGCCCATTCGGCAGGGTGGTATCACCACGCGAGTCATTGACTACTCCATCAGCCAGAAGGGCGTCAGCCGCGAGACTGCCGCCGTCTGGCGACTCTTCCACGAGGACAATCGCAAGGTGTTCGCGAAGGTCCAGTTGAACAACTCGTGGGAACTCTCCGCCCTCCCCTGGCTACCCATCCCCTTCGCGCTCCAGGAGAATCTACAGGAATGGCAGAGCCAAGGCGTGGATGGTCTGATGCTCTCGTGGACGCTCGGCAGCTACCCCGGCGGAAACCTCGCGCTGCTCTCCCGCACGCCACAGCAACTCGCCGCCGACCTGACCAGTAATCCCACGGAACAGGATTCCCTCCTGGAAGCCTGGCGGATTGCCAGCGACGCCTTCCGGCATTACCCCTTCGCCTTGTACGTGCTATATTTTTCGCCGCTGACGCTGGGGCCGCGCAATCTCTTCTTCCTGAAGCCCACCGGCTACCAAGCCTGCATGGTGAACTTCTGCTACGACGACCTCAAACTCTGGTGCGGACCATATCCGCCGGATTTCGTGGCCAGGCGTTTCCACGAAATCGGCTCATCCTTTGAACGCGCCGCCGAACTACTGCCCACTTCGTCGCCCGCCATCCGCGAGCAGCGGAATCTGCTTCAAGCCACTGGTGCCATCTTCCTGAGCGGCGCAAACCACATCGACTTCGTGCAAAACCGCGAGAACGCCCCTGAGAAGCTTCCCGCAATCATCAAGGCTGAAATCCATTGCGCCCAAACACTCCTGGACTGCCAGGCGCATGATGCACGCATCGGCTTCGAGGCCTCCAACCACTACTTCTTCACTCGCAACGACCTCGTGGAAAAAATCCTGAACTGCCAACAGCTTCTGGAAAGCGTGTGAATTCCAGAACATGCGAGACCACCAGGACAGACAGGCCCCACGGAACAAGAAGAATAAACCTTTAACCTCTCACCTTTAACCTCTCACCTTTAACCTCTCACCTTTAACC
>JAFXSU010000277.1 GCA_017525435.1 Victivallales bacterium | reverse complement strand
TCTCGAAGGCGTCTTCATCGGCTATCGGCACTTCGACCGCAATGGCATCGAGCCGCGCTTCCCCTTCGGCTTCGGACTCTCCTATACGACCTTCAAGCAGAAACTGCTGAAAGTCACTTTGCGGTCAGCCGATATCATTGCGGAGGTTTCGGTCACCAACACTGGCAAACGTTCAGGGGCACAGGTCGTGCAGGTCTATGCGGAAGAGTGCAAGCCTACCGTTCCGCGTCCGCCACGGGAACTCGTCGGCTATGCGAAGCTTCAGCTGGAACCAGGCGAAACACGCACCGCCACCATACGCATTCCTCTGCGTGCCCTAGCCTACTTCGATGTCCAGCACAACGCCTTCGTGGTCAATGCGGGAAAGTTCATCCTGCACTTCGGCACCTCCAGCCGGGACATCTTCAGCAAGCACACCATCACGGTCGCCAAACCTCGCCGCTATCGGTAGGAGAAATATATCATAACGAATAGGCCAGCAACGACCTATTTGCATTGCCTACCGGCAAAGATACACCACGGGGGTGCAGCTCCAGGCGTGGCAGGCACTGTTCACCCAAGTTTGCTGGTAGGGGCTGTAGAAGGGATCCTCCGGACGGAAGACCTCGAAGAAGGTGTCGGCGCCGACCTTGACCATCCCGCCCCAATATTCGCGGATGAGCTTGCGCAGTCCAGCCGTCTCTCCGCAGAGTGCACAGGCCTCCAGGACATAGTGCTGGAGATATGGTGCGGCAGGTTGCACAAGCGTCTTGGTCGCCAGTGTGCGTTTCATCAACGCCTTGGCCTCCGCGCCTGTGACCACCTTGCCCAACACCGCCCAGACCTGCGAGGCGACGGAGAGTTCCGCGCCTGGCTTCGCAGCAAAGAAGCCGGTCGAGGAGTCGAACCAGGCATCGTAGGCGGCCTTCCGCATCACCGACAATTCCTTCTCCATCTTTGCAACGCCAGGCCTATGCAATCGCTTGGATAACTCTATAAGTGCTTCCAATCCAAATAGATATACACAATGAACCGCCACCGTCTTGTCCAGCGTGCGGTTTTGGTCAATGACCACCCACTTGTCTTTAGACGGCGTCAGCAGGTGATTCTTGTCGATGTATTTCCGCACGACTTCAAACTGGTATGCGGCAAAGTCGTAGAGGTCTTCGGCGATCTGGCGACGGCGTGGATACCAGGTGATATGTTCCAGAAGGCATTTGGCGAAGAAGAAGGGATACTCGAAGACCTGTGCGCCCTGCGTGCCGTCGGGTTCCTCAAAGACATCGGAGGGGCAGATGCCGTCCCTGCCTGCGGCACTTGCCAACAGGTAGAGCGAGCGTTCGATGACCTGCGGCTGACGGAAAGTCACGGCGTTCGCCATTGCCTCCAGGCGGAGGTCTCCCAGCCAGAGCCGTCGGTCGCGTTTGGGACCATCCTCCAGGACGGTCTGCATGCAGTTGCGCAGTGTCCGCGCCCCGACGGTGAAGATCTGCCGCTCCAACGCATCCAGACCCTTGGGTGGCTCCGGCAGATGGTGCCCACCGGAGCTCTCGGCGTGGAGACGAACAGAATTGAAGACCACGGGGCCAGGAGCGACCAACACCTCGATGGCGAGATAACGGAAGGCGTAGCGACGTGGCAATTCCACGCCTTTGGGAATCTTGTCGAACTTGACATATTCCTCCTGCATCCACGCCATGCTCAGCCAGTGGTTCCACTTCTCCGGTTTGAACTCGAACTCGAAGGGAAGTTCCGCCGCCAGAATACGGAAGTAGGCCGGCGAGTCGTATTCGTGGCCCACGATGGAGATGTCCAGCGAGATATGCCCGACCGCGTGTTCGCCAAAGTCCAAATACAGGATGTCACCACGCTTGTAGGACTCCTGTGGTTTGGCGATGTTGCGCATCCGTACGCCCTGCCACGCTTTCGGATCCGCCACCGGCTCGACAATGGCAACGGGGTCCATCCACCAGCGTTTCAGGTTGGGAATCAACTCCTTAGCTTTTTCGGCCCACTGCTTGGTCGGGAATTTCATGGGAAACGGGCTAATTGTAACGTTCGTCAATCACGCGCTTGGCCTTCTTCTCGCTGCGCGGGAGCACGCCGACCTCGACCACCTTCACGATAGGCGTGAAGCCGATCTTGCTCTTGATTTTGTCAGCCATACGTCCGGCCAGTTCTGCGAAGTCCACGGAACCAGTCTTGCTTTCGACGTAGAGGCGCATGGTGTCCTTGCCGTCCAAGTGCGAGATATGGATCTGGTACTCGCTGGCGACTTCGGGGAACATTGACAGTACCTCCTCGATCTGGCTGGGGAAGACATTCACGCCCTTGATCTTCATCATGTCGTCGGTACGCCCCTTGATGATGTCGATGCGCGGATACTTCCGTCCGCATTTGCATTCTCCGGGCACAATGCGCGAGAGGTCGTGGGTGCGGTAGCGGATCAGCGGTGCGCCCTCCTTGACCAGCGTGGTGATGACGATTTCGCCCCACTCGCCGTCCGGCACCGGCTTGAGGGTTTGCGGGTCGATGACCTCCAAATAGATGAAGTCATCCCAGATGTGCATGTATTCCTCGCCGGGGCAGTTGATGCCGATGCCAGGACCATAGACTTCGGTGAGTCCGTAGATGTCGTAGAGCTCGATGCCCAAGATGCCCTGGATGCGGTCGCGCATGTTCTTCCCCCAGCGTTCCGAGCCGATCACGCCTTTCTTGAGCGCAATCTTATCCTTCAGCCCGCGCTTCTCGATTTCCTCAGCCAGTAGAAGCGCATAGGAGGAGGTCGCGCAGAGGACGGTGGACTGCATGTCGATCATCATCTGGATCTGCTTGTCGGTGTTGCCGGGGCCCATCGGGATTGCCATCGCGCCAAGCAGCTCGCAGCCTGCCTGGAAGCCGATGCCAGCGGTCCACAGCCCATAGCCGGGGGTGATGTGGATGCGGTCGCGGTTGGTGATGCCAGCGGTCTCGTAGCAACGGGCGAACTGAATCGCCCAGTCCTTCACGTCCTTGGCGGTATAAGGGATGATGACTGGCAGGCCAGTGGTGCCTGAGGACGAATGGATACGGACAATTTGCTCCTCGGGGGCGGTCATCAGTCCCAGCGGATACGCGTCGCGCAAGTCCGCCTTCTCGGAGAAAGGCAGCGCCTCGAATTCTTCCTGACTGTGGATTTCGCCCACACCCGCCGCCGCAAGTTTCTTGCCGTAGAAGCTGTTGGCCTTCTTCAAAGCAGCAATGCGGTCGTTGACCTGCTGCATCTGCAATGCACTGAGTTTCATAATAGGTTAGAGATTAAGGGTTAGAGATTAGAGATCAGAGGTTAAAGCTTTTTGATTCAAATCCACGAACTGCGGACGAACCTGCGAAGGCAACACCGCCAGCAGGTCCTCAAGTGAAAGCCCCAGTTCTCCGGTTCGCACGGCCGCCCCCAGCAATACCATATTTAGTACGCGCGGGGAGCCAAGTGCGGAACAGGCGGTCACGCCGTCCACCACGACGAGCTTCTGGACGGTCTTCCTAAGATACCCCACCATCGTTTCGCCACGGTAGTCAAAGCCGGAGAGCGACGCGCTGGCGGGAACCACGGCGCAGGAATTGGTTACCACGGTGCCGCCGGGCTTCAGAAACGGCAGCATCCGCACCGCTTCGCCTGGCTCAAAACCGAGAATCAGGTCGGCGGTGCCTTTTTCAATCATCGGGGAATGAACGCCCTCCCCCAGACGGATGTTGCTGAAGACGCTCCCGCCACGCTGGGCCATGCCGATGGTCTCCGCGCTCATCACGGGAATCCCGTGCTGCATCGCCGCCGCTGCCAGCAACTTCGAGGCCAGGACCGTGCCCTGCCCTCCGACTCCGCAAAGTACGATGTTCTTATTCATGGCAGGCTCCTATTGCGTGGGTGGGACAGATTTGCGCACAGAGCGTGCATCCCGTGCAAAGCGAGGGATCAATGCGAACCTCGCCGCTAGACAGGTAGAGCGCGGGACACCCCAGCTCCTTGATGCAGCGCTTGCACTTCACGCACTTTCCAGAATCCACCGTATGTTTTTCGTGTGGAGGGACAATCGCGATGCACGGAGACTTGAAGATGATCGCCTTCACGCCCGGTTCCGCCGCCACCCGCTTGACCGTCTCCACTGCCTTCGCATGTTCCAGCGGATCCACCGTCTCGACAACCGTCAGGCCAATGCCCTTGAGCACTTGCTCGATGCTAATCTTGGCGACTACCTCGCCCATCATCGTCTTGCCTGTGCCGGGGTGCGGCTGGTGGCCAGTCATTGCGGTCGTGGAGTTGTCCAGCACGACCAAAGTCATTCGTGCCTGGTTGTAAACGGCATTCACCACGCCAGTTATCGCTGATGCGAAGAAGGTCGAGTCGCCCACGAAGGCGAAGCACTCCGTATCCGGCTCGATGTGGCCAACACCCTGCGCGATGCCAAGTCCCGCGCCCATGCACAGGCACGTGTCGCACATGTCCAGCGGCTGGGCATTGCCCAGAGTGTAACAACCGATGTCACCGCAGAAAATCGTCTTCTTGCCCGCCATCGCGCGTTTCACCGCATAGAAGGAGGCTCGGTGCGGACATCCCGCACACAACACCGGTGGGCGAACCGGCAGCTGCGGAGGAGCTAGTTCCGTGCCTGCGCATTCCTGTGCAGGGGCCATCGTGAACTCCCGAAGGCTTTTCAGCACGCCGTCGATGGAATTTTCGCCGGAGCGCGGCAAGTTTCCTGATATTTTACCTAACACCTTTATTTTCAATAAGTTATGTCCAACTACATAATTCATTGCCCGTTCCAGCACGGGATCGAGTTCCTCAAAGCACATGATTTCGTCCAGCCCTTCTAGGAACTCCAATGCAAGGGGTTCGGGGAACGGGAACGGCGTGCCTATCTTCAAAAGCCTCGGTCGCACTTCGGCGGGCAGTTTTTCAATCGCATCCTGCACGTATGCGTAGCTGATTCCGCCAGCCACCACGCCCTTTCGGATGCCATTTGCGCCCAAGGTGATGCGATTTCCTTCATAACTTGCAAACTCCGCTCTGAGTTCATCGTTGCGAAGCTCGATTTTGGCGTGATTGGCAAAGGAAAGCCTGGGGAAGATCACCCAACGTTTCGAGTCCTTGACAAAGCCCTCCGGTCGATGCACTTGATACTCCGACTCGTCCTTGAGGTCAATGGACGCATACGCATGGCAGACGCGCGTAGTGGGACGCAGGAAGACCGGCGTGCCGTATTTTTCGGAGAGCGCAAAGGCGTCCTGAACCATCTGATAGGCTTCGGCGACGGCCGACGGGTCAAAACACGGCAGCTTGGAGAACATCGCGAATGTCCGCGTATCCTGTTCCGTCTGAGAAGAAATCGGTCCCGGATCATCCGCCACCAAGACCACCATCCCGCCCTTCACGCCAACATACTCCAGGCTCATCAGCGGATCGGAGGCGACATTGAGGCCCACCTGCTTCATCGTGACCATCACCCGCGCACCTGCGTATGCCGCGCCGGCGGCAACCTCCATCGCGGACTTCTCGTTCACCGACCACTCCACGTAGGTGCCAGCCTTGCGCTTCTTCGCCACCGTCTCCAGCACTTCGCTGGAGGGCGTTCCCGGATAACCGGCGACCAGATTCACGCCGGAAGCCAACGCCCCCATCGCGATGGCCGCATTGCCCATGATGAACTCTTTGTGCATCGTCTTGCTCCTGAACTTATAACAAGCTCTTTCCTTCCCATTCACGGTCGGCGGGAACACCCAGAACATCCGCTGCGGTTGGCGCAAGGTCAAGGATGCTCGCCGACGACAGCTCGTGGCCCGCAAAGGTTCGATTGTAGAGGAAAACCGGTATCGTCATGTCCTCAGGCATCTCCGTGCCATGTGAGCGCTCGTGCCCGCCATGGTCGGCGGTGAGAATCACCAGCGTGTCATCGCCCAGCGTCTCGACAACCTGCCTGACCGAATCCAGGCTTCCACTGACCGCCCGAAGATACTCCGGAGTCATCCAGCCGAAATCGTGCCCCGCCTCGTCCGTCCACCCAAGATACAGGAACGTGAAATCCGGCTGACCATAGGTTTTGAAGTAATGCAGGAGATTCGCCACGATGATTGGATTCGCCTTCTCGTAGCCAAACTGGTGACCGCTGGCGAAACAAGCGTAGGTGATGTTGTCTGGCCTCGACAGGTCGCGCAGTTCCTCCCAGTCATAGAACATCGCGCTGGATTTGCCTGCGCCATGCAATGCCTCAAAGAGCCCCCTGACCGGACGCACCTGAGGGACGTAGATGTTGGTCAGAATGCCGTGGCGTTGCGGAGCGACGCTGTGGAAGAGCGAAAAATGGCATGGGAGTGTGACCGACGGCATCACCGTCGTCCCCTTCAACGTATATGCGCTATGCGCAAGCAGTTCCGCCACAAATGGATTGCCGCACGCAGCCAGGCTGTCCGGCCGCATCCCGTCCACCAACACCAACACGACTTTTTGGAACTTGCTCATGGATTTTCCTTTCTGGGGATCAAACTGCAAAATGGCATAAAGATTGTACTATAATAGGAAATAGTTCAAAAATCATCCCAAGACGACAAAGAATTACACGCAAAGCCATGATATCTGCACGAATTTCATCCATTTGCCATTGAAACGGCAGGCAAATGTCCGTTTCTTCTCCAATTGATATCCGCTTTGTGGAAGAACTTTTTTAAAAGGATAATATATTAAGGTATTTGCCAATTCACGTCAAGACATGTTTGACTTCTTAAAACAACTCAAGCGCAATCATCCCATGCGCATCGTCGTCAACGGTCACCCCGCCTTGCGCGAGATTTCCACTTCCATCGAGGAAATCGATGACATGGCGTGTGACCTGGCAAAGAATTTGACACGCTCCCTTTTGGAAAGCGAAGTTCCCGGTGTCGGGCTTGCCGCGCCTCAGATTGGCGTAAACCGCCGGATGATCGTGGTCAAGACCACGGATGACAAGGGCCGCCCCAGTCCCAATGCGCTGCCTGGCGAACTCATCCTTTCGCCGATGATGCCGGTGGTTCTCATCAATCCGGAGATTGTCGCCCACAGCGACGAAACGGTCTGCGCGGAAGAAGGCTGCCTGAGCCTGCCGGGAGTCTCCGGCAAAGTCACTCGCTGGGCAACCGTCACTTTGCACGCGAAACTGCTGGACGGGCAGGAACTCACCGCTGAATGCGGGGGGTTGCTCGCACGTTGCCTCCAGCACGAAATCGACCATTTGGACGGCAAGCTTTTCTACGACCGCATTTCCCCTGAAGAGCAGAAAGCCGCCGCGCCTGTCATGCGCAAGCTGGCACGCAGGGAAGCCGGGCTGCGCGCCGCCAAATCCACTTGACCTCACGAGAGAATGCCTGCCCCACGCCCACCTCAAATCGACTTTCCGCCTGGCATGGTCTTCTCATTCCGCGGGAGTCAGGTCAGTTATCGGACATTGCTTTTCAATGTCTTCATGCATCCGAAACTGGCCATGGCGCTCTTCGCCATTGTCAACCGCTACTGGCTGCTGACCTTCTGCACCATCCTGCTGCTCTGCATGGTCGGAAGTTGCGGCATCGCAATGTCCCGCGTGCCAGACTATGCCACAGACATCCGCCAAACCACGGATTTCCTCCTGGACACCGTCGGAACCATCACGATTCGCAACGGACACCTGGACTGGGCCCCCACCGCGCCCGGCGTCCTCCCCGCCACCAAGCGTTGTCCACACCTACGCGTGGATCTGGTGGAAAAACGGGACGACTTCAGCGTCAAAGAACTGGCCAATGACGGCAATAACCGCGCCGGACTTATCATTGCCCATGACGGCATCCGATTCTGGCGTCAGCTGAGCAATGCCCCCGGGCTGGCCAGCGACCCCATTCCCCAGGCAACCATTCCCCCGCAGTTGCTTCAAAATCTTCCCGACGGAGCGCTGTTGGATCCTTCGGCTGAGTCTCCAGACAATACTGCCCCAACCGCAGAGCGACGGCCTTTCCAACTCAGCCGACAGACGCAATCCCAAATCTGCAAGCTGGTCTTCCTTTCGCTCTTCATCTCATGTGTCGTGGAACAAGCCATTGAGTTAGGCATCGCCATTCTGACCAGTGCGTTAATCATCTCAATCACCGTTGCGTTCATCATCCGCGTTCGGCAGTTGCGATCGTTTTTCGCAATTCTGCTCTTTGCCTTGAACGCCACGATTCCTGCCTCGCTCGCCGCCGTCATCTACCTCATCGCCGAACTCGGAAGCGATTTTCAGACGCTCTTCGTCATCATGCTGGCAATCTACACGTTCTATGCATTGATCGAAGGGCGCAACGGAACCGTCGTCTTCCCGGAGAACCAGGATAATCATTCATGAAACGTCCCAATTCTGACACTGCCGCACGGCTTTTCCTTGCAATCCTTCTGTTTCTGCCCGTGTTGGTCATGCCCCTGAGGGCTGCCGCAAAGGATGAAGCGCAAAAGGAACAGGAACTGCTGGAGAACACCCAGAAGGTCGCCGATGGGGAACTCTCCATGAAAGGTCCGATGCACGACGAGTGGCTCGTCGCCGCGTGGAAATTCACCAAGGAGCATACCTTGTCGGCCTGGGAGTGGCTGACGACGCATGTCAAGAATGTTCTCACCGACGACTTTCAGGTCTCTGAGGCAAGTGCCGTTAGCGTCTTGATTCTGATTGTCATCCTCACCCTGATGTTCCTGTCCGGCACCTGGGCCGCCAGTATCGCCCAGACCCGACGGCATCCGCGGGTGAAATTCTTCTGGGTGGGCTTCTTCTCTTTCTTTGTTGGCCCCGCATATTTGCTTTATCACATGGATATTAAGGGTGAGAAAGAACGCCTCGCAAAACTTGCTGAGGAAGCCGCCGTCAAAAAGGCCGAGGCCGAAGAAAGGGCGCGAAGGGACCAGATGGGAAAGACCGAAAAAGGCGAACAGCC
>JAFXSU010000276.1 GCA_017525435.1 Victivallales bacterium | reverse complement strand
TGAAGGTGTGTTTCAAGAGACGTTTCCGAGACTGGATCTCGTCTCCAAAGGGTCGGCGAGTATCAACGGAGTTCTCAGTCCAGCAAATGACGGTGCTGAAATGCCCAGTGATTTCATTTTACTGCCAGGCGTCAAACACCTTGGCATCTATTTCAAATCCGGCGGTAAGACTTCTCTTGCCTTGGACAAGCAGCGGAAACTTTGCCGTCTCTTCCGGCAGAAATTCGACCGGATGTCGCGTGTCCTGAACAAAAAAAAGACCCCTGAACAGCGTGCGCGTTGCCTTTGCCAGCGTGCTCGTTCCATACTGGAACGTCAACAGACACCGGTTGCAATCATCGATGTCTGTTGATCCATTCCCATCTGGAATAGCTCTTTCTTAAATTGGATTAATCCATTTTCGGGATGGCTGGAATGGCGATGGCCATTCGACAAGTTTGCATTGTCGAATTTCCTCACCGTTTGGAGGCATGGTTCAACCATGGTAAAACATGGCTGTTGTTCGCGGGAAGAACGAATCATTGTAGCCAAAAGTTTTTCAGTTGCGTTGCAACTGAAAAATCGGATTTTCGTCGGAAACGAAAATCCGATTGCTATGTCACGTCGTCATTCCAGCCATCCCGAAAATGGGTTCCCTTTTGCGCTCAAGGCGCTTGGTATTCCATTGCCAATTGCGGTTCACGCAATTTTTCTCCATCCGCAGAAGCACGGACTTTGATCGATTTGTCGATATCTGTGGGAAAAGATGTCCGCTGTTGATGATGCTCAAACAGCAATTCAAAGTCCCTTTGAATTGCGCATGAACATGGAACTACCTTGTGCCTTGAGCGTTTTTATATAGTCGATATGGGTGGAAGTATGTTTCCCTTGAAACCCCTTATGTAGTGGGTGTTATAATTCTTTCGCCCGCAGCCAAATTTGGGGTTATTTCACCATGGGTTTCGTTTGTTCCCAAGTGGTTTCGTCGCTCTATAGCTTATTTCCTGCCGATTCAATATGTTTTTACTCGTATCATGGATCTGCATATCAGTTTTGCGATATGATTTCCAATTACTTTGTCAGGATTTCGGCAATAGTGGGTTGCAGGAGGGTGGCACGCCAGCCGTGGAGGAGTCGTCCGTCCAGCGGGAGTTTTTGAAGTGCCTGGAGGACCAGCGATTCGGCGTCGTGCCGGGTGCCCAGGAGGGTATTGTCGATATGTCGTGCTTCGGCGCGCTGGCGGATGAGTCCCATGATGCGTTCGAGCCGCTGGTTGAAATAGGTCTTGCGGGCCGGAGTATTGAGTGGATTGCGAGGCTCGGGCGGTTCGGGCGGCGCACCATCGGGTGTCTTCCAGATGGCGAGGAGGTTGTTCTGGAAGCGCTTGACGGTCGGCTTGTGAATGCGCGGGAGTCGCATGAGGTCGTTGGGCATCAGGGTGTCAGACAGGGCGAGTCGCAGCAGTGCCTCGTCGTGGAGCAACCGATTGCGTGAGAGGTCGTTGGCGCGTGCGGTTTCCTCGCGCCATTGGGCGAGGGCGCGGATGCGCATGCGCGGCAGTTCGCCACGGATGCGCCAGTAGCCGCCGATGCGCCGCCAGGTCTGAGATGCGTCGGTTTCCGCATAGAGTTCCGGATCTTCAAAAAGGGTAGTCTCTTCCAGAAAGAAATCCAGATTGCCATTTTCATGCATCTGGTCGGTCAGTCGCTGGAGTGCTTCGGGGAGAAGCACCACGTCGTCGGCCGCATAGGCGAGCTGTTCTTCGGAGAGCGGCCTCTGCGTCCAGTCGCTACGGGTTTCGGACTTGTCCAAAACGATGCCAAAGATGGTCTCAATGGTGGTTTTGAGGCTGGCATTGGCGGAGTGTCCGCAGAAGCCCATGGCAAGCTGAAGGTCGTGGACGGCGGAGGGGCGGCAGTTCGCGAAGCCCCCGCAAGTCCGCACGAGAATCGGGAGGTCGTTGCGGCCGCTGAAGACGACTTTGACGCGTGAGGAGTCAGACAGGAGGTCGCGCAGCGGAGCCCAGTCGGTGATGGCGAAGGGATCCACCAGGGCGCAATTCTCTTTGTCTATGCCAATTTGCAGCAGTGCCAGCCGCGGATAGTAGGTTCGTGTCCAATCGAATTCGGTGTCAAGGGCAACGGGCTGGGCGGTCGGCAATGAAGCGATGAAGTCCTTCAGGGCGATATCGTTGTCAATCCAAATATGCGGCATAAACAAGCTGGCTGGTTCTAAATCTGCCAGCCCGGCCATGTTCTTAATCATGGTCGGGCTGCTTCATTCCCTGAAGCCGTGAATTTTCCTCCGCGCTGGCGATTGGCGCCAGCGCAACACTTTCGACGGCGAGGCGCCGTCGCTACATCCTTAACTTTCAATTACAGGGTAGCGAGTTTGGGCATTTCGTTGAGGACAATCTGCTCGGCTTCCAGGTTCCAGAGGCCGTTGTGGCGCTTGCAGGCATCGTCGAGCTTGGCGAAGACGGGGTCGGTCTTGCCCTTTTCGGCGAAGTCGGCGATGGCGGTCAGCGGGAAGTCCTGGTGGGTGTAGATGAGTTTCTTTCCGCCCTTGATGTTCGGGAGGTTCAGGGTGGTATCTCTGGCGGCGGTAAGTCCGCCGACGTGGGTGATCATGATGGCGGGGTTCAGGATGCCTTCACCCATGAGCTTGAGGGCCTCGCGGATGTCGTCCGTGTTGCCACCGGAGGTGCCGACGATGTGGGTGCCCGCGTAGTGCACGTTGTAGAAGTTGAGCTTCGCGGAGAACTTCGGGTCCATCGGGCCGGCGAAGAAATCCAGGCAGCCGCCACGCGCCAAGATGGCGTCGCCCTGCTCGACGACGGGGGCGACGGGGGCCAGAACGAAGACATCGTCATAGCCGGTGCCGCCGGAGAGTGCCATCAGGGTATCCACTGCGTCTGGCTTGGAGGTGTCCTGATAAACCAGTTTCACGCCGTGTTTGGCGGCATCCTCCACGGTGAGGACGGAGGCGGCGCGGTTGAGGCGGTCCTGCGCAATGTCGGTCACGACGACGAGGGCGGGCTTCATCGGGCCGTGGACGAGGTAGTCGATGAGGCCGAGGCCCATCGGTCCAGCGGAGGCCAGGCAGGCGCACTTGCCGCCTTTCTTGACGCCCATAGTGTGCTCGTAGGAGCCGGGAGTCTCCATGCGGTATTGCGCATGGCAGGCGCCGATGAGGCAGCTCATCGGCTCGGAGAGGGAGGCCATGAAGAAGGCATCGCCCTTGTATTTGAGGAGGCAGTCCATCTCCATGACGCAGGATGGGATGCGCACGAAGGTGGAGTCACCGCCGATGGTGGGGAAGGAGTAGCCGGGGGCGTCGAGGGAGCCCTTGTAGTTCATGGCGGGCTGGATGCCGAAGCGTTCGCCGGGCTGAAATTTGTCCTGCCACTTCTTGCCGACTTCGCGGATGATGCCGCAGAACTCATGGCCGACGATGGTGGGGTTGGTGGCGCAGTCGTTGGGCACGCGCTTGTGGGCGGGGCCCTGTTCGGCGGCCTTGAAGGTGGACATGCAGATGGAGTCGGAGATGACCTCGGCGATGATGCCGTCGTCGCCGCATTCAGGCAGGTCGAAGGTCTCGAGGCGGAGGTCGTTCACGCCGTAAATGCGTAAAGCAGTAGTTTTCATAGAAGATTAGAGGTTAAAGGTGAGAGGTTAGAGGTAGGAAAGGGGAAAGTGTACAGGGTACAGGGGAAAGTGGAAAGTTTACAATGTACAGGGTGCAGGGTACAACCTGAATCTGTGAAATTGCGTAAAGGATGTAGCGTCGGCGCCTCGCCGACGGATTGTGTTGTGGTGACGCCTCGTCACCACAGTGTTAACTCACGGA
>JAFXSU010000275.1 GCA_017525435.1 Victivallales bacterium | reverse complement strand
GGAGCCAGCTCGTTACTTCGTGGGCGACGCCGGATACATCATCGGCACAGTCCACACGATCAAGGACTCCTACAAGCGCATCATCGGCACGGACATCGGCATGAATGTCCTGGCCCGCCCCGCACTCTATGGGGCCTATCACCACATCTATGTGAACGGCCGCGAACGCGACCACCGCAGACCAGTGGGGCTGTGCGGTCAGCTCTGCGAGAACACCGACTTCTGGGTGCATGACCGGCCGCTCTCCGAGAACACCACGCTGGGCGACCTGGTGATTGTCGAGAACGCCGGTGCCTACGGCTTCGGCATGAGCTACCAGTACAATGGTCGTCTTCGTCCGGCTGAAGTGCTGGTCAAGGACGGAAAACACTGGCTCATCCGCGACCGCGAAACCTACGACGACATGGTGCGCCATGTCCATGTCCCGGATCACTTGAAGTGATCATCATCAAATGGGATTAGAGAATTTTCAGGACAAGTCATCGCTGGCTCCAGAGCCGTTGAAGGCGTATTTAGTAGGCTTTTTGCATTCGGGCGACGAGCCGTTTCAGACCGAGAGTCTGCTTGCCGAACTGGCGGAGCTGTGTTCCACGTGCGGGATGGTGGTGGTCGGGTCGGAAATCGCGAAAATCCGTGTCGTCGATCCGGGGACAATTCTAGGGAAGGGCAAGCTGGCGGAGGTGCTGGAGACCGCAGAACGTCTTGGTGCGGATGTGGTAGTGACCGATGATGTCCTCTCGCCCTCGCAGCAACGAAATTGGGAGAAGCGCACCAAATTGGCAGTCATCGACCGCCAGGAGGTCATTCTGGACATCTTTGCCGCTCGTGCGCAGACGCGCGAGGCGCGCTTGCAGGTAGAGTTGGCGAAGGCAAACTATGACTTGCCGCGGCTGGTTCGCAAGTGGGGGCACCTGAACCGCCAGCGTGGTGCGGCGGGCGGTCGTGGTGGTCGCGCACAGGGTGAACAGCAGCTGGAGTTGGACTCTCGGCAAGTTCGTGCGAAAATCCAGAAATTGAATGACGAATTGGCGGAGGTTCGCAAGCAGCGCGGCGTGCAGCGTAGCGCGAGGTTGGTCAAGCCGGTTCCTGTGATTGCAATCGTGGGTTATACGAACGCCGGGAAGTCCTCGTTGCTGAATCGTCTGACCAACGCCGAGGTGTTGGTGGAGAACAAGCTCTTCGCCACGCTGGACCCCACCGTGAGGCGTTTTGCATTGCCTGGCGGTCAGGAAGTCCTGCTGGCGGACACCGTGGGCTTCGTGCGCAAATTGCCGCATCTGCTGATTGACGCTTTCAAGTCCACGCTGGAGGAGACCAAGTTGGCTGACTACATCTTGGAGGTGCTGGACGCCAATGATCCGAACCTGACCGAGCACCACGACACTACTCAGGAAGTCCTGGCTCAGATTGGTGTGGGTCCCAAGCCCACGCTGATGGTTTTCAACAAGTGGGATTTGCTTGATGAGGAAGAGAAGGCCGCATTGCGCTTCAAGTATCCCGAAGCGTTGGCGATTTCCGTCAAGACCGGCGAGGGCGTGCCGACGCTGGTAAACCGCATTGCCTTGCGAGTGAAGGCATTGATGCCATTTCGAAGTTACTGTTTCCCGCATAGCGCCTATACTGAATTGGCGCAACTGCGGAAGTACTGCTTCATTGAAAAGGAGGAGTTCTTGGAGGATGGTGTTCATGTCGATGCCCGTGTCCCGCTGAATCATCTGAATCGATGGGATTCGTTCTTGGCACCAGTGCAGAAGACCGCATTCCCTTAGCCACCTGAACCCGCACAGTTTCCGCGCTGAGCCGCGACCCTACAAATTCTACGTGGGCTGCCGCCCCCGAACCCCCGCAGTTCCTGCCCGAACCCGCAGTTTCCGCGCTGAGCCACGACCCTACAAATTCTACGTGAGCTGCCGTCCCCGAACCCCCGCAGTTCCCATTCCTCATTCCTCATTCCTCATTCCTCATACATGGGCATCATCAAAATATTGCCAGCCGAAGTTGCCGGTCGCATTGCCGCCGGCGAAGTCATCGAGCGTCCGGCTTCTGTGATCAAGGAGCTGGTCGAGAACTCGATTGATGCTGGAGCCACACGAATCCGCGTAGTCACGGAGCAAGGCGGCCAGAAGTTGATGCAGGTAGTGGACAATGGTCGGGGGATGGACCGCGAGGATGCGATCATGTGCCTCTCAGCACACGCCACCAGCAAGATATCACGTGAGGGCGATGTCGGTCAGATTGTGACTTTGGGGTTCCGTGGCGAAGCGTTGCCATCGATTTCCAGCGTCTCTCGCTTTGAGATGCAAACTCGGATGGCGGATTCACTTACGGGCACGGAGGTCATTGTCAACAATGGTGTGATTCAGGATGTGCGTGACTGCGGCTGTGCGCCGGGTACCAGCATCAAAGTCGCCTGGCTCTTCGGAAACCTTCCGGCGCGTCGGAAATTCCTCAAGGGGCCGGCGACGGAAGACGACCATATCCAAGAGATGATTCTCCTGCTGGCGATCTCGCGGCCGGACATCGCTTTCGAGCTGGTCCAAAATGGACGGTCGGTCATCCGTGTGCCTGCTTCCAACGACTTGGGCACGCGAATCCAGTTGCTTTTGGGAGCGGATGCCTTCGCCGCGATGCTTCCCGTGGACTACGAAGAGGACGGCATCCATGTGCGCGGATTCATCAGCAAACCAGGCTTCACCCGCAGCAACCGTCGTGACCAGCGCGTTGTGGTCAATGGCCGTGCAGCCTCGGCGGAGACGGTTTTCTTTGCCATCCGCGAGGCATACGATGCGCTGGTGATGAAGGGACGTTATCCCGGAGTGGTTCTCTATCTGGATTTGGCTCCCGATCGCGTGGATGTGAATGTGCATCCCGCCAAACGCGAGGTGCGTTTCCGAGAGCCGATGCGGGTTGCGAAGGTCGTTGGCACGGCGTTGCGCAATGCGTTGCGCAATTTGGCGGGGCTTGATGCATCGTCGTGGGATGAGATGCAGAATCCCTTTGGCGAGCCGTCGTCGGCAAATAATGATGCATCTCCGACTTTAACAGACACTACGCCTGATGCATCGCCGAACTCATCGCCCCAACCGGATCATCATGCGATTGCGCCGCCATCCGTGGCGATGCCCGCACCGATTGTTTTTCAGCCAATCCAAAGTCCGTTGCCCTTTGCACCGTCCGAGAGCCAGCCGCCGGTTCATTCGGAGTTGGAGAGTCCGTTGCCGAATGCGCCTGTGTCGGATTGGAGGATGGCTCAGCCTCAGACTGCGGAAAATGCCTTGCCGGACGGCATCCGCCTGCTGGGTCCGTTGCACCAGGGCTATCTTCTTGCCGAGGGTCGTGAAGGGCTGATTGTGGTGAATGTCCGCGCGGCTTCTCAGCGAATCCTCTTTGAGCGCATGCTGGCGAATCTAAAGCAGAAGAAGGTCAGCCAGCAGCCGTTGTTGATTCCCGTGACCATCAATCTTGCGGTGGATGAGGCGAGGCTTTTGGCTCGCCAACTGGAGCACTTTGCCTCGCTGGGATACACGATAGAGGAATTCGGAGGAAACGCCTTTGTGATCACCGCAGTGCCGGCGAACCTCCCGGACAGCGACCTGGGAACCGCGATGCGCGACATCCTCAGTGACCTTCGGAGGGACACGGTGACCAACCGCCAGAGCGCGATGCACCTGGCACAGACTGCGAGCCGTCATGCTGTGCGCGTGAAACAGGAACTCTCGCCGATGGAACAGCAGACGCTCTTGCGGGACTTGCTGAAATGCGAGATGCCCTACGCAGATGCCTCCGGGCTGCCGACGATGGTGCATATCACCTATTCCGAACTCCAGAAGCGTTTCAAGTCATAAAAAAGCCGCGGCTTTGGAAACCGCGGCTGTCAAGCATATTGCTATTGTATGCTGAAAGAATCAGGGTAGATCGCCACCCAGCGGATACCAGCGTGCGTTGCCAGTGTCATCACACTTGTCGAAAGGCGGCAGCTTGTAGGGATTCTTTTCCGCAGTGTAGAGTTTGTTTTGCATACCTCCGCAGTTGGTCTTGAGGTTGGCGATATGTCCATCGGCGAAAGCCATGTTGGCGCTGTCGGAGTGTCGCCCGTCCAGTGCACCGTTGTCATTGTCGGGGAAGGTGTGGCTGAGAACCAAATAACCGCTCAGCTTGTCGCTGGAGGTGCGGTAGTAGGTATCGGCCAAGTAGTAGTAGTTGGAGGGGCGGCGAATCTTGTCCAGCCGGTCTCTGACAAGGGTGTTGTTGTCATTGAGTCCAAAATGACAAACTGCAATTTCTCATCCCACCAATTATCTTGAGGGATGTTGTTCAGATCCGCCTCTGTGGTATGGAGAGCAGGGCACTGGAACACCTTAAGAGTGAGGCTGTTCTTTTGCCTGAGCAGGCCTGTCCAACGCAGATATGCATCAGTGCCGGCAGACGGGACTGGCACTTTATAGCTGGTGGGTGGCGTGACGCCGTCATTGCTGTCGGCGTACATCATCAACGAGAGCATGATTTGCTTGAGGTTATTGAGGCACGAAGTTGACCGTGCCT
>JAFXSU010000034.1 GCA_017525435.1 Victivallales bacterium | reverse complement strand
TGGACAGGAGAGGCCGTTGTACATCCCGTTGGTGCGGTTCTGGCCAATGCTGAGTTCCGCCTGGTTGGCGGTAAGGTTCGCGTAGGCGGCAAGCACGATGTACCAGCGCATCGCCTTGTCGGCGTATTCGGTGTAGCCGACCGGCAGGCAGTCGTTATTGTCGTTGGCGTAGAGGTTGAACCACAGGGCGAATTGCTTGAGGTTGCTTACGCACTTGATGGACTGCGCCTTCGCGCGTGCCTTGGAGAGTGCGGGTAACAGCATTCCGGCGAGAATCGCGATAATCGCGATTACGACCAATAATTCAATGAGAGTGAAGGATTTGTGTTTCATTGTATCTCCGTTGTTGTCTTGGAGTCATGCATTGTGCTTCTCCCATGCGGAATGGGAGGCGGTCAAGCCGTTGAAATCCAGATGGTAGCCGCAAATCCAGGCCCGCTCGGCATCGTTCCTGATATAGTTGGCAATGTAGAGGGTACCGTCGGGGAGTTGTACCCATCCAGAGTATCCGGTGTCGGGGCAGTCGGAGAAGTCGTGGTCGATGGCTAGAAGCCTCGTGCGGCATTTTCTGTAGTCCGGCTCGACGGCGGAGCCGGTATCGACGAGGGCAAGCATGAGATTTTGGGGCGAGACCGCCCCGCCCTGGAACATCCGGTAGGTGATGACAATCCGCCCGTCCCGCAGGAAACCCGCCTTGGGACTGTGGCATGCGGGGATTGGGAAGGGATGCGGACCTGACCAGGTGAGACCATTGTCATGGGAAATCGCACGATAGCAGGGCAGACCGATGCCGGAATTTTCGCGCATGAAGCAGACTAGCGTGCCGGGCGCAGTCTCCAGGATGGAACCCTCGCAGAGATTCAACTGTGGATCACAGCAGACTACCACCGGGCCGGACCACGAGGCGCCCTGGTCGTCCGAATACCACAGACGTTGCACCAGTTTGTCGGAAGACGGATCGTAACGGTGACAACCCTGAAGCCAGCGGCCGCTCGCGAGTTCCAGCAGCTTGTCCGGAACAATGCCCTCCGTCGGCGTCATGATGGCTTCGCTCCAGGTTGCGCCGTCGTCCGTGCTGAAGGAATGCATGATATGGGAGGGCGAGAGATTTTCGTTCTGCCCATCGATGCGGTCATAGACCAGCGCGATGCGGCCATCGGAGAGTTGGGAGAGTGCGGCGTTGTTGTAGTAGTAGCCCTTGGGCGAAGCGAAACCACATGTGTCGCTGACCGTGTGGGGTGCGCTCCAGGTACGACCATCGTCCTGTGACTCGCAGAGCATAATCTGGGTGAATGAACGGTCGCAGTGGTGGGTGCACGCCGAGAAGGCGCACAGCAATTTCCCACTGCGGGTTCGCAAGAGGTCCGGCCATGCCTGATAGTGCGCGTCTGGTCCGGAAATAACAAATTTGGTGAGGTCGATGGTAAACATAGGGAAAGATGTTTCGTTTTGCGTCCAATGATAATCATAGGGAAGAAATCATTGTTTCACAATGTTGGAAATGGAACAATAATATCACTTTTGTTGCATTTCAGGCATCGCGCTGTTGTGCAAAGTTGGAAAATTGTCGCCACTGGAAAGCTCTGGCGTGCGGGACTGGCGGGGCGTGATTCGGGATAGCTGGTATTCGTCCGGTCTTTCGGCTGATTTCCTGAGTGGCGTGCCTCGCCCAGGGCAAAAGGCATTATAGTATGACAGTCTATGCGCAATTTCGACGCGCCAGGCCCAATTTTGCCTCACGAATCCTTAGATCTTCAACCTTTAAACCGTAAACCGATGAACAAAGCTGACATTGGTCTGATTGGCCTCGCCGTGATGGGCGAGAATCTCGTGATGAACATGGAGTCCAAGGGCTTCACCGTCGCCGTCTTCAACCGCACCGTTTCCAAGGTGGACAACTTCGTCGCAGGGCGCGCCGCCGGCAAGAAGATCATCGGCTGCCACTCGCTGCAGGAGCTGGTGGACAACCTGGCAAAGCCCCGAAAGGTCTTCATGATGGTCAAGGCCGGACAGGCGGTGGACGACATGATCGAGCAACTGCTCCCGTTGCTGGAGGACGGCGACATCCTCATCGACGGCGGAAACAGCCACTTCCCGGATACCATGCGTCGCACGGCATACGTCGAGAGCAAGGGCAAGCTCTACATCGGGACCGGCGTCTCCGGCGGCGAGGAGGGCGCCCTGAAGGGGCCGAGCATGATGCCCGGCGGAAGCCCGGCGGCATGGCCTTTCGTGAAACCCATCTTCCAGGGCATCTGCGCGAAGGTCGAGAATGGCGAGCCGTGCTGTGACTGGGTCGGCGAAAATGGTGCCGGACACTTTGTGAAGATGGTCCACAACGGCATCGAATACGGTGACATCCAGCTGATCTGCGAGGCCTACCAGATCATGCGCGACTTGCTCAAGATGTCCGACGACGAGATGCACGAGGTCTTCAAGGCCTGGAATACCACCGAGCTGGATTCCTATCTCATCGAGATCACCCGCGACATCCTTGGCTTCAAGGACACCGACGGCTCCCCGCTGGTGGAGAAGATCCTCGACACCGCCGGACAGAAGGGAACCGGCAAGTGGACTGGCATTGAGGCACTTGACCAGGGCGTGCCGCTGACTCTCATCGGCGAGGCAGTCTTCGCGCGGTGCCTTTCCGCGATGAAGGATGAGCGCGTGGCGGCCGCCAAGGCCTTTAACCGCACGATTCCAGAGTTCACGGGCGACAAGAAGGAGTTCGTCGAGGCCATCCGACAGGCGCTCTTTGCGGCGAAGATCATCTCCTATGCGCAGGGCTACACGCTGATGCGCACCGCCGCCAAGACCTACGGCTGGAACCTGAACTACGGCGGAATCGCACTGATGTGGCGCGGCGGCTGCATCATCCGCAGTGTCTTCCTGGGCAAGATCAAGGAGGCCTACGACCGCAATCCCGACCTGAGCAACCTGCTGCTGGATCCGTATTTCAAGGAGACGGTCGAGAAGCTGGTGCCCGCATGGCGCAAGGTCGTGGCAACCGCAGTCTCCAGCGGGCTGCCCGCTCCCGCGATGACCTCTGCGCTGAGCTACTTCGACGGCTATACCACCGAACGGCTTCCCGCGAACCTGCTCCAGGCGCAGCGCGACTACTTCGGCGCCCATACCTACGAGCGCCTCGACCAGCCGCGCGGACAGTTCTTCCATACCAACTGGACCGGCCACGGCGGCAACACCTCCGCCTCCACCTACAACGCATAGAACGCAGGGCGTGAGCCTTGCAGTATCGTGCCCCCTTTGGACTGACTTTTGGCCAGTCCAAAGGGGAGTTATTTACCAACACCATAGGCAAAGGAAAAGCGAGTTATGGGCGCGGCGGCACTGGTCATTGGCATCATCTCCATCATTCTCGGCAATATCCCCTATGTCGGCTTGTTGTTCGCCACGCTTCCTGCCATTGTCGGCCTGATTCTGGGCATCGCCGGTCGCCGCCGCATGAAAACGGGCCAGGGAATCGCCACTTCAGGGATTATCCTGAATCTGCTCGCGATGGCCTGCATTGCAGGATGGACTTTTTGGGCGTTCAGGAAAAACGGCGTGCCGACCGAATGGAGACGAAAGCCTGACTACACTTTTGCCTGCATGAATCAGCAGAAACAATTGCTTTTAGCATTGGCAATGTATTGTGAGGATTTCGATGACATGATGCCACCACAGGAAAATTGGCAGGAGCTTCTGGATTATTATGCTCGGAACAAAGGACTGTTCCAATGCTGTGGAGGGGAAGGCGAATATCGGTATTTCGGCAATGGGCATAAATTCGAGATTGGAAAGCCCAACGTCACCATCCTGTTTGTCTGCACAGCAGATCATGGTGGCGAACAGAATGCCGCTTTTGCCGATGGCCATGTCGAGAGCCTTCCATCGGAGCAAGTGAAGGCTGCCATCGCCAACTGCGAACCCGGCGAACTGCCCGTGTTGGAGAGGTGATTTGCGCCTTGTCCAGGTAGAAGACATTGGCAGAATGGAACCCCTGTTTTTCGTGTGCCCTTTGTGTATTTGGCTGAAAAACGGGCATCCGATTGACACCGCCGAAGAAGGCGAAGGACATCGCTGTCGGTCTCGGGCTGGAGAAGGACTTTCTCGAATACGCGGAATGTCTGTGGACATGCCTGGAGGAGCGCGAAAGGAGTAGAAAGGCGAAGGCGGGGATGCGGCACATTCTCAAATTGTATCATTTGCGTTGGGAATAAATACGCCGAGGACGGCTGCGGAAAACTATGTGCAAATCCTGTTGATTTGCAATCTATTTGCTGGAATTTTTTTGCTGGAAGGCACTACGCTTGCTTTTGCTCTGCGACTTCAGGTTCGGGCGGTGGGGCGACGTCGCGCTCCATGCGGGCGAGGACGGCGATAGCGACGACGAGCAGGAAGAGCGAGGCGGCGGTCATGGTCAGGTTTGCCACGCCGAAAAGCCCTCGCACAAAGAAGTTACAGAAGATGATATTGGCCAAGTCAAGCAGGTGCGGGATGAAGAGGAAGAGCATCAGCCAGGGGTGCAGAAGACCGATGCGCGAGCCGTTGCCCTCTGCCAGCGCCTTTGCCGCGCGGGCGTGGAGCTGCTGTCGGACGATGAGCCAGCCTAGGGCGGTGGCGACCACGAAGATGCCGGGCCAGAGGAGGTAGTGCTTGAAGAGCGCGGTTTCGGCGTCGGCGCGCCACCTGCATTGCCAGAAGGCGTAGAGGGGGATGAGAATGATAAAGAGGGCGAAAGATGCGTCGAAGGCGTAGAGGGATTTGAGGAGGTGATGCGGCTTGACGGGACGGCAGGGGAGGTTCGGCGCGGTCTCGTGGCCTTCCGGCATCCAAGGCGCGGGGCGTTGGAAGCCGTTGTAGCCGCCGAGTTTGCCCCAGTGGGTATAGACCTTGTAGGCCATTAGGGCGGTCAGCCCGGTCCAGGGCAGTGCCCATACGGAGATGAAGCGGTAGCGGAACTCGGGATGGATGCCATGGTTGGTAAGCACCACCGCGAGCATGTCGAAGACCCAAGCCACCAGCACGCCCAGCACGATGCCTGGAGTGGAACGTAACAATGCCTGCATTGCGCAGAAGGCACCGTATTTGGATTTCGGGAAGAAGAGCATCTCGAAGGGCTGTTCGGAGATGACAAGGAGTCCGGAGAGGGCCACGTTGATGACGGAGGAGACGATGCAGAAGATCGCATAGACTTGTGGCGGATAGGTGCCGAAGAGCCAGCGGACATTGAAGGGCAGCGCCACGATGGCCGCGAAGACCGCGTTGTAGAGGATGATGCGGGCGGGGTGCCAGCGGTTCGCCAGTTCGGCGGTGAGCACGGAGGCCAGCATGATGCCGACGGTGCCGATGATGCCTTGCACGCCACTGATCTTGCCCAGCAGCTCGTCGTTGATGCCCAGTTCGCCGTTCAGGAAGTAACCGAAGCCCCATGCCGCGCCGGAGATTGCCCCGATGACGCCCATCATGTACCTATAAGTATAGACGCGATGGCAGAAGGAGTCCGTGACGAAATCCCTGAAGCCTTTGATTTTTCCGACGAGGCGTTCTCCGAGCGAGGCGTTCTTGAGTCGCAACTGCTCCTCGGTGAGCGGCGGGTATTCGCCCTCCCGCACGAAGAAGCACATCAGTCCCATGCCAACGGCGTAGAGTCCCGCGCCTACTAAATACATGATGGTGGAGTGGTTTTCCGCAAATTTGAAGAAGAAGTAGTTGTAGATTGCCACGCTGCCGGAGAGGCCGATGCGGAAGACTGCCATCACGCGGCTGAAGAACTCCGGCGGGATGATGTCGTTGAAGAGATACCAGATGACCGAGTTCACCCACATGTTGAAGAATTGGAAGATGAACATCGTGACGCCCAGCACCAGCACGGTCATCGTCAGCGGGGTCGTGTTCCACCATGGTTGGACGATTCGCGACAGCACTGCGCCGAACTGGCGGTTGAATGCGAATAAAATAAGTGACAACACCAAGGGCGGAAGGGACATGATGATATATGGAATACGTCGGCCCCATTTCCCTCGGCGCATGTCGCTGACCACGCTGATGTAGGGGCAGACGGTCATGTTCAGCACCCCGCCGATGGTGCCCAGGAGGATGATCTTCACGCGGTCGGAGAGCGCCGCCGCGCCGGGGTTTGCCTCGCTCATCACCCGCAACTGAACCGGCAGAAGCGAACCCGGCAGGGAGAGGCACACGCTCAGCACGGTTCCGCCCACAAAGAGCCAGAAGAAGACCATTACGAGTTTCGAGGTCGTATAGGTCAGCGAACCGCATTTGTACAATTTCTGGGAAGGCATTAAAGGTTAGGGGTTAAAGGTTAAAGGTTAAAGGTTAAAGTCAGGTCTCAGGACTCGGAGGACTCAAGGGACTCGGATCGCGGATCTCGGATCTCAGACTTGAGGGCCTCAGGTCTCAGGTCTCAAGTCCGACGGTTCCGGCTGCCAGGCTTGCCAGGATGGTCATCCTTGACGGGGGCTGGAAGGGCATGAGACGGAGAAATGATAAAGAAAGACTCCGTTTTGAGTAGTTTATCCTAATATAATTATCCAAATGAAAAAGGTCACTGTCCCGTGTGGTTATCTGGCGATGTTGTTTTACCCTGTGTGACTTTGAACCAAAGGTTCAGTCCGCCAATCGGAAACAAATATGTATCTTTTTCAAGCTCTTTGTAATTGTCATAAACCATATATAATTCTATAATTAAGAAAATCCAAAAAAGTATTCGCACTTCACCGAAATGACAAGAAGGCTCATCCAATTTTGCATGATTGCAATTTCCCTTTTGCCTGCTCTCCGAGGGCAGGAGATTCTGTTAAACGGTGCCGTGCCGTATGTGATTTTCGTTAGTCAGGAAGCCTCTTCAGTTGAT
>JAFXSU010000274.1 GCA_017525435.1 Victivallales bacterium | reverse complement strand
ATTGAAAGGGGTAACGGCACCTTGTCTAAGCGCCTTGTAATCAACTTAAGGCATCATGCCCATGCCACCCATCATTCCGCCCATGCCAGTTCCGCCAACGGGCGTAAAGAAGTAGTCTTTTGAGGCAGGGCTGGGAATTCTGGGCATTGGAGAGTTGTCCAGAATCGGGATTTCGATGGGGGCACCGACGCGGTTGCCATTTTCGCCAGCGAGCTGTTGAACGCGAACAATGTCCTGTTCGCCTTCAGCCTTGGCGGGCTGGACATCTAGGACGGTGTAGTATTCCGTGAAAAGCCCCACGGCCTCCGGGTGGGTTGCCGCATCCGTATCGGAAAGGGTGAAGATTTTCTGAAGCACAAAGTTATCACCAACATGGAGCCTGAAGCGCAGTGGCTGTTCGTTGCTGTTCATGTTATTGGTATTACCGCCATCGGCACCCATTCCCATGTTGCCTTGACGCATGCCGCCGCCCATTGGCATACCGCCCATCGGCATGCCGCCGCCCATTGTGTTGTTGCGCTGAGCGGTGAGCATTTTCTCATAATCTTCATCGGTGATGGCGGGAGTGCTCATTTGCGCGGCGTCCTTTACTGCGGGGCGACGACCGCGGACGTGGGAAGTCAGATAAATGAACTCGACAGAGAACTCTTTTTCATGGCCATCCTGGTTGAGAGACAGGGTGTATTCCGTTCCGCCAGCATCCTTGATGACGATGCTATTTGCGTTGGGGATGGAAAGGAGAGTATAGCTTGTGCCTTTGATTTCATCGCCGGCCTTGAGATCGACCGCCCGGGGGCTGTCCTGAATCGAAACATTTGCCTTCCAGGCCGCTGTGTTCGTGTCGCCAAAAGTCTTGACGCGTTTCAGGACAACGGGCAGCTTGGCGTGCTCGGCCGCTCCGACGCGACGGAGGAGATACACGAGAGGCGGACGGCTGGTAGCGTCCTCAAGGTCTGTTCCAGCACGGTATTCCTCAATGTTGAGGAAGCCATCGCCGTCGTAGTCGGCCATGGAATCATAGGGATAGCGGTAGTTGAGAACCGGGTTGGACTTTTCGGCGAGATCAGGGATTCCATCCTTGTCGAGGTCGTCAGTGGGCAATGGATCCGGCCCGACTACCTCCTGCGCGGTTCCACAGAACGGACAGGTTGCCTCGTCAAAACGCAGCGCATATCCGCATTTGGGATTTTTGCAGATAATAAACTGCCCGCCGTCAAAGAGCCCGGTGCCATTGCGGTTGCCGTTGGAAAGGAGATTCAGCTTGAGCTGTTGGTTGTTGAGCATGTCGTCAAGTTGCTCAAGGGACTCGGCGTCAATGCGCTCCACCAGCTGAGTGCCTTTGGCCACTTTTTCCACGGTCATAGAATTAATGGTCTGTGCCGTCTTTTCTACGTCCAGTGCCTCATGGTCGGAAACCGACTTGATGCTCCAGAGCAGGCATACCAGGCAGACCGCGAGAATGAACTTCTCAAAATGTTTTGCTAGAAAGTCCAAACTATGACCTCGAACTAGTTAAATGGTGATTAATGTAATGCGAAATTGCGAGTCGGCAAGTAGATTCAGGACTCAGGAGCCTTGTATTCCAAGAGATCAAGGGTCAAGTTGAGCTGAATCAACCGTGGAGTGCGGAAGATCAAATAGTCTTGCCGCTTGGGATCTTCGGGAACCAAAAATGCCGCGTCAATGTTTTGCGATGTGCCAGACATGGAGTCCATCATGCTGCCGCCGCCCATGGTGCGATTGCGACCCATTCCCATGTCCATGCCCATGCCACCCATGCCACCGCCCATTCCCATGCCCATGCCGCCCATGCGGTCATTGTTGCCTTGGGCCGCGCTAAGCTTGGCAGCCAGCACTTGGTCGAGTTCCGAACGGCGCTGAAGAACGATGTCGAAGTATTCCGCGTCGGGGCTGGTACTGGAGGGCACCATGAAATCCATGTTGCGGATGAAAATGAGCATCGTGGGATCGTAGGAGAGATTGTTGACCAGATTTTGGATTGTGGGGGCATCGGCCTCCACGCTGATGATGATGGGCGTGACGGTGTAGTCGGACTCTTCGTTGATCACGAGCCAGCGAGGAAACTCCAGGGTGTAGATGGATTTGACGCCTGCCCCGACGATGTGGTGGAGCAGTTTCTCATAGATCATCAGCTGTCGGAAGATGTTCGGGAAATCGCTCTGGGGAATCGGTTCGGGCTGCTGGGCAAGGGTATAAAAGCGTCCCCCAATCGGGGTGCCGCAGTTCCACTGTATTTTGTTCTGGACCAACAGGTAGTCGGTGATGATACTGAGACGCCGGTCGAGTTCCTCCTGTGCCTGGACATAGTTGTTCGGCAGGGTGGGCGTGAATGAGTAGCGCTTGACCAGTTGACGCTGAATCTCCTCGCTATGCCCAACTGCGATCTCCTTGTTGGCCATGGCGATTTCCGCGTTTTCCAAGACATTGTTCTCGTTGGGGGTGACTTTCCAGCCTGCAGAATTCATCGACTTGAACCACTTGTCGGCTTCTTCCACCGTATGTTCGTTGGCGGCGTATTCCTTCTGGTACTTCATGATCTGCATCATCTGGTAGACCATCAGAGCAATGAAGACCACTACGCACAGCAGCAGACCCCAGTTTTTCTTCAAGAATTCCATATTGCGTCTGTCTTGGATGTTCTCTTTGCGTCGAAATCGCTTATGCTAGGCGGAAAGGTGTTCAGTTGCGTCCACGGCGGCGGCGACTGGTTCGTCCTGCGCTTTCGCCCATGCCCATGCCCATGCCGGCTCCCCGGCCGCCCATGGAGGAGCTTCCGAAGTTCCACGGGAATGCCTCTAGCGGGATTTCGAGCTTCACTTGAATGTCAAAATCCGAGCCATTGTCGAAGAAATCGCTCTTGCGGCGCGTCTTCATGGCGGTAAATGAGCTGTCCGAACTAAAGAGTCTTGACTTCTGGAGGTTGCGCACAAAGAGGCTCTCGCCGGACTGGTCGAAGAGCTTTGGTCCTTGCGGTGCTCCGTCCTCGGTGCCATCGCCTTCTTCACCTTCTGCGGTGGCATCGCTGCTTTCCGAAGTTGATTCGCCTTCGGGCACTTCGAAAGGATAGTCGGGTTCGGGTGGAAGGACTGGATCCACGCCCATGCCAATGCCCTTGGGAGCCAAGGTATGGGCGCTGATGTCAAATCCGGCAATTGCCATTTGGCTGATCGCCTGTGTGCCGGAACCCATTCCGCCCATTCCTCCCATGTCCATCTCCATGCTGGCCGACATTCCCATGTCCATCATGTCGCCACCCATGCCGTTTCCGGCGCCTGAAGTGTCAACGACGACAGTGGATTCCACGACCTGGGCGATATTGCCCATGATGGGAGTGATGTTGTCAATCCACACATTGGCGGGCTTGGCCCGGAAGATTTCCTCAATGATCAGCGGCCATTTGGTGCGCTCCAGCATGAAATTGTTCAAGGTGGTGACTGCGCTCACAGCGCTTTCCGCATCGCTGATTGCACCTGTGATGGTCTTGAACTGTGGTTCCAACTTGTTCCGCACCTCGGTGTATTTGTCAGCACGCAGCTTGGATTCTGCGGCGGCCTGCTTGGCACCCTGCTGGACGACGAACATCATTGCGACCAGGCAGAGCATCGCGGCCACAAAATAGGGCTTCTTCGAGGACAAACGCTGTTGGCGCATAACCTTGCGCGGCAGCAAGTTGATTTCCACGGGGCAGGGGCGCACATAGCGCACGGCCAAACCGATGACCTCACTGAACATGTGAGCCACGGAACTGAGTTGCTCGCGGTCGATAGATGGTGCCAGGCTAATCACGGTCAAGGGGTTGAAATATTCCGCCTTGAGGTCAAACTTCTGGCTGAAAAAGACATCGCAATACGTGAGAATGGAGGAGCCGCCGGTCAAATAGATGGTAGTCGGCGTGGAGCCTCCCTGGGTGGAGCGATAGATATTGATGGAGCGGGAGACTTCACCATGCAGACGGCTCATCACATTGCGGATGATCTTGGCGATGTGCGCGGCCGCCTCGGAAGTGCCTTCCACATTGGTATCCTTGCCCAGATCCACGAAACCATGGTGGCGCTTGAGCTCTTCCGCCTCCGGCAGGCCGATGCCGAATTCCTTGGCGATCTGCTGGGTGATGGAGTAACCCGCAATCGGGATGGAACGAGCAAAGAAGCGATCGCCCTCAATGAACAGCAAGTTGGTGGAACGACCACCGATGGAGACCACCAGCGAACTGCCATTTTCGCCGATGCCGTTGGCGCGGGCACTGTTGTAGCATGCCACGGGAGCCAGGTCAATCAGCAGGGGGCGCAGACCGACATTTCGAATGGCCTGCGTGAACTGCTCAACCAAGTCGCGCTTGAGTACCACTGACATGACATCCAGGGTATTGTCATCCTCGGATTGTTCGTTTGATGCGATAAGCTGATAGTCCAGGCAAATATCCTCTAAGGCGAACGGCAGATTACGCTTGGCCTCAAATTCCGCCAGCTGCCGGATCTGCTTCTTGTCATTCTTCATGTTGGCAATCCGCCCGAAGCGCAATAGTGCGGACTGTCCAGAGAGGGACACGAGGGTTCGGCGTGCTTTCACGCCGCTCTCCATGAGCATCTGGCGCAACACGCCTTCGACGACGCCCATTCGCGTCTCCTCCGAAAGTTCCTCTTCGTACTCTCGGTAGGCGAAGACCGTCATGCACAACTGTCCCACAGCGTCAATTTCGAATTCGCCCAGCTTGATACTGGTGGCGCCGATATCTACGGTGAGGAATCTTTCGTTCTTTGCCATAATGGAAAACCTGATGTAGTGATGCTTCGACTCTGAAAACCGCCTTCTCGAAGTCGCCCAAATGCGGCGTTTTGGCGCGATTTTGCGAAAGTCGAAAATGCAACAATGAAATGTTTAACCTATTACCATACTTATTTTCTCGAACAATTCAAGTCGAAAAGGGATTTTTTTTGGTCATAAATGCAAAAAAAAGCGTTTTTTTGTCTTATTTTTGCGAAATACATGGAAAAACCATCCATTGTCCCGATGTGGAAATCGTGACAACTTGGAAACAAAAAAGGCAACTACACTGTTCGGCGTAGTTGCCTGGTTAAGGAAGTCGTCAACCGGCGCTATAGTTTGGGGCATCCTTGTGCAGGATTACATCGTGCGGATGCGCCTCATGGAGTCCGGCTGCGGAGATGCGGACGAAGCGCGCGTTCTGCTGGAGGGCAGGGATGTCGCGGGCACCCAGGTAGCCTAGCGAGAAGCGCAGTCCGCCGAGGTATTGGTTGAGGACATCCGAGACCGATCCGCGGTAGGGAATCATGCTCTCGATGCCCTGTGGGACCAATTTGCTCTCGGAGACGTCGGCGGAAACGCCGTAGCGTTCGCGGCTTCCGCGCCCGTGTTTCATGGCGTCCACCGAACCCATTCCACGATAGATGACGTAAGTACGTCCCTGATGGAGAATTCGTTCACCCGGGCATTCTTCCGTGCCGGCGAGAGCGGAACCCATCATCACGGAGGAGGCACCGACCGCCAGCGCCTTTGCGACGTCGCCGGAGTGCGCGATGCCACCGTCCGCGATAATCGGTATTTCGTCGCCGACGCCCTTCCAGGCATTGTAAACGGCAGAGAGCTGCGGCACGCCAACGCCGGCCACGACGCGGGTGGTGCAGATGGAGCCGGGACCGACGCCGACCTTTACCGCGTCTGCGCCGCATTCCAGCATTGCCTTGGCGCCCTCGACGGTGCAGACATTGCCGGCGACGACATCGACTTGCGGGAAGCGCTTTTTGATTTCCCGCACCGTCTCCATGACATTCTTGGAGTGTCCATGTGCGGAGTCCACGATAAGCGCATCCGTTCCCACGGCGACCAGTGCTTCGATGCGTTCAAAGTCGTGGGGACCGACGGCGGCGGCGACGCGGAGGCGGTGGTTCTCGTCTCGGTTGAAATTGGGTTCGATGTTGTCGTGGAGGGTTCTCATGTCCACGAACGAGTACAATCCGCAGAGTCTTCCGTCATCATCCACCAGCGGAAGTTTTCCGATGCGGTTTTGAAGCATGATCTGGAAAGCCGTCGCCATGTCAGTGCCGGCGGGGGCGGTGATCAGTTTTTCCAGCGGAGTCATCACATTTGCGACGGGCTGGTCGTACTTGGTGAGGTAGCGCAAGTCGCGATTGGTGAAGAGCCCGACCAGTTTCCCATTGTCGTCCAGAATTGGGAAACCATTGAATTTGTAGTTCTTGCGTTGTTTTTCGGCGATGATTTCGGTGACCAGCATGTTTTTCCGGAAGGTCACCGGCTTCTCGATGATGCCGTTCAAGTAGTGTTTGACCTGTGCGGCCTGTTCCGCCTGCGCCTGGGGGGTGAGGTTTTTGTGGATGACGCCAATGCCACCGAGCATAGCCATGGCAATTGCCATCTTGCTTTCCGTCACGGTGTCCATTGCCGCCGAGATGAACGGCGCGTTCAGAGCAATATTACGCGAGAATTTGGTTGCGGTTGATGCCTCGGCTGGCATGAAGTCCGCATAGTTCAGCTCCAACGAGACATCATTGAACGTGAGCGCCTCGTATTTGAAGGAGTCCATAAAACTGGCAATGTCGTGGTTAACCATCGGAATAGTACCCTTTCAGTCGATTGTGGTGAGAGGTTGAGGGGCGATTGACCCACGGGGGTTTTGCCGATTTAATATATATGCTTTTTGCCTCACTATCAAACCTGCCGTGCAATTTTTCTGGAAATGGAAGGCATTTTTTGGGCATTTTGCCATAGACAGGCAACCCCTGAACCTCAGAGAACCTATCCTATATATAGGCAATTATATCGTTAGCTTGGGGAACTATGCTGTGGATTTGGATTGCCGCCACGGTATTTTCTTGCCGGACTGGCCGGATTAGCCAGACTGGCCGCCCTAGCCGGACTAGTTCAAAGAGTAGATTGTGGAAGGAAATCGGCACCGATGGATGCCCTGCCGTCCTTCGTCCCAAGTCTCAAGTCCCGCGTCCCAAGTCTCAAGTCCCGCGTCAGCT
>JAFXSU010000273.1 GCA_017525435.1 Victivallales bacterium | reverse complement strand
GACGACGCCGTTGCCAAGGCCCGCGAACTCGTCCATGTCAACGATGCGCCTGTCTATGCATATTCCCTGCGGCGCGACTGGAAGTCGTGGTTGCTTTCCATGGCCGCGCCACGCACACCCATCGAGGTCAAGGGACTCGAGCATGTCCTGCCCGGCACCACTCTCCAGCCAGGCGTGCGCTACTATTTGCTTCCCCAGGCCGCACAGTAACTTCGCTTGCACATGAAACACGAGATTCCACGCATTCTGGCTCACCCAGTTTGCCATCGAAAATGGTCTCACGGGTTTCAAGGCGGTTTCTTGGACGATCTCTGACGGGACACGGATAGTGATGCACGTCAGCGACCAGCCATGATTCGCCCTTTGTCACGATGACTTTCCGTCGTCCAAGCCATTCTCAGGTGCTTTCCGCCCTAATATTTGTGCTATTTCTGGCATTGAGCGGGCTGGGCACATGGTTTCACGAACCGTGGTCGGATGAACTCCAGGCGTGGCTTATTGCACGCGACTTGTCCATCCCCGCCATCTGGAATATCATGGCGGTCGAGGGGCATTTCATGCTCTGGCATCTATGCATCCTCCCGCTCGCCAAAAGCGGCCTTCCACCGGAATCGATGTGCTGGCTTGCATGGTGCCTCAATGCCTTCACTGGCTGGATGATGCTTTATCGAACGCAGCTTCCGCGCTGGTGTCGCATCCTGATGCTCTTCTCCGCGCCCATGCTATATTTCTACGCCACCACCGCACGCCCCTATGTCCTATTGCCCCCACTCCTTCTGCTGACGCTAAACCTGTATGCAAAACGCGACACCCATCCGTATCTCTATGGACTGCTGATTGCCCTCGTCGCACAAATCCATATCTTTTGCGAAGGCATCGCCGCCGCATTGTTCCTGGAATGGCTCTGGGCAATGCGCCATAACCTTAAGACTCGCAATGCCTTGGCTCTGTTTCTTCCGCCGTTCAGTGCATTGCTCGCTTTTCTCCAGGTCGCCGGTGCCTTCAAACAATCCGCCTGGACCAGCATGATTCCTGCACAGGGTGCTTCCTTTGGTTTATGGCAAAGGCTCCATGCCCAGTTGTCGGAAATGTCAGGCTTCTGGATGGACCTGCCGATGTCATGGACTGGTGCCATCCCCCTTTTCCTGCTGCTCTGTTTCACACTGGCGCTTCCCCGCAACAAAAAACTTCGTCCGATCCTGATGATTTGGCTCGTGGGAGCACTATGGATGTTCGCCTGCACGGTTTTTCTCTGGATGTGGGCCGCGCAACGAACGGCGCTACTTCTTTATCTGGCGTTTTTTGTCTCTGCGCTGATATTCCTTTTGCACCCGCATCTGGACCGCCGTTCCCTCATCGTTCCAGTGGCAGTTTCGCTGTTGTCTCTTTCCACCTACTGGGCTGGATTCCACTGGCTTTGGAAGGACATCCATCGACCGGCGGCAAGTTTCCAGCAAGTCGGACGGTTCCTCCAGAAAAACTACCCGCCGGGGCAGATTGTCATCTGCCACCCTGGGCTTTCTACTCAGCTCAGCGCATTCGCACCAGAGCTCGCCTTCTTCAATTTGCAAAACGGTGAACGACAAACCTATTACGATGCCAGCAAGAAGGCGCTCCAGCTGCCACCGGTCTCCGTCAATGAACTGATGCCAATTATCTTGGAGAAAGATTGCCCGCTAGTTTTCAACCGTCTTAGGCTACCGCAGTTCGCCCAACGCTTCCCAGAGCATTTTCCAGACCTGAGGTTAGAATGCGTCATGCTGTTCCAGGATACGCTATATCAACCCGATGACCTCTGCGTGCTTGTCATCCGGCCATTACTCCCCTCCCAATGAAGCCTTGGAGACGGTCTCTCATTCCTCTCGCTCGACGGGGCGGGCGGTTGTGCCTTTTTTGCATTATAGTACTCTAGTAGCCCGAAAAATCGTGTTCCGGCAAATGAGAGCAACCATCGTGGCAGCAACTATGCGAAACGTTCTTCTGTTATTCTTGAGCCTCTGGCTGACCGCAGCGGCGGCTGACACTTTCTATCCGCTACCCGACTGGAGCGAACGACCAGACCCGGCAGCCGCGCCGGAAGAGGCATTGCCAAGCCAGACGCTCACCGTTTATCTAGGCCCCTCGCCCAAAAGCCTGAATTACTACTTGGACAACAACATGATGAGCGCACAGGTCTTCGGACTGCTCTACGAATCACTCCTGAGCCGTGACCCCGCCACGCTCGAATATGTCCCGCAGTTGGCAAACCGCTGGAGCATCTCCGAAGACCGCCAGACCTTCACCTTCTGGCTGGATCCCAACGCCAAGTGGAGCGACGGCAAGCCTGTCACCGCCGAGGATGTCATCTGGACCTACGACACGCTTCTGGACCCCAAGAACCTCACCGGTCCCGTGCGCTACTCGCTGGAACGCCTGGAGCGCCCTGAGGTCACGGAGGACGGCGGAATCCGCTTCCGCGCGAAGTCGCTCCACTGGGAGAACCTCTCCGCCGCCAGCGGCTTCAGCATACTCCCGAAGCACGCCTACGGGAAACTGGATTTCAATCTCATCAACTTCGAGTTCCCGGTGGTCTCTGGCCCCTATCGCGTCAAGGAACTTCAGGAGGGCATCTGCCTGGTACTCCAAAAGCGTGCGGACTGGTGGCGCGGAAACTACCCCGCTGCCCAAGGCATCTACAACTTCCAGGAACTCCGAATGCGATTCTTCGAAGATCAGCAGAACGCCTTCGATGCCTTTAAGAAGGGTGAAATCGACTTTATGACCATCTACACCGCCTCGCAATGGCATGGCATTGAGGATGCGGTGTCCGCCGTGCGCAACCATTGGATTGTCAAGCAGGAAATCCACAACCGAACACCTGTCGGCATGCAGGGTTTCGCCATCAACCTGCGACGACCGCTCTTCCAAGACCTGCGCGTCCGCAAGGCGCTGGCTCACCTTCTCGACCGCAAGTTCATGAACCATTCCATGATGTTCGACGCGTATTTCCTCCATCGTTCCTACATGGAAGACCTCTACGACGAAGCACACCCCAATCCCAATCCGGAATACGACTACGACCCCGCCAAAGCCAGGCAGCTCCTTGCCGAGGCCGGATGGTCCACCAACCCCCAGACTGGCCGACTCGAAAAGAACGGCCAGCCCTTCGAATTCACTTTCCTCAACCGCGGGACCGCCAACAAGTTCCTCGCGGTTTACAGCGAGGCGCTCAAGGATGTCGGCATCACCATGAACATCGTCACGGAGGACTGGTCTGCCTGGGCAAAGGACATGGATGAATACAACTTCGACATGACCTGGGCCTCCTGGGGCGGTTCGCTCTTCCATGACCCGGAGCAACTCTGGAGTTCCCGCGAAGGCCAGCGCAAGGGTTCCTCGAACATCACCGGCTTTGCAGACCCCGAGGTGGACCGCCTCATCGAAGCACAGAAGCCCATCTTCGATATCCAGGAACGCAACGAGATCAACCGTAAAATCGACCAGCTCATCTACGCACAGGTTCCCTATATCCTCCTTTGGAATATCGACTACACTAGACTCCTCTACTGGAACAAATTCGGCACCCCACCCACCGTCCTTGGAAAATACGACGGCGACTCCTCTGCTACCGCCCTCTGGTGGATTGACCCCGACCGCGCCGATGAACTTGCCGAGGCAATGGAGGAGAACTCGCCCCTTCCCGCCGCGCCGGAAAAAATCTACTGGAAAG
>JAFXSU010000272.1 GCA_017525435.1 Victivallales bacterium | reverse complement strand
GGTGGCCACTGCGATGTACTTCCTGGGCATCGCGGTCATCGTCCTGAGCGGCATTGCGCTGAAGAAGTTCAAGGCTTTCGCGGGCGACCCCGCGCCTTTCGTGATGGAGCTGCCCGCCTATCACATGCCCACCTTCTCCGGCGTGCTGCGCCACACCTGGGACCGCACCAAGGCCTACATGATCAAGGCCGGAACCATTATCTTCGCGGCATGTACCGTGCTTTGGATCCTGATGCACTTCAGCTGGACTTTCAGCTATGTAGGCGAGGCACTTGACGAGTCCATCTTGGCCTCCATCGGCCATGCCATCAAGTGGCTCTTCACGCCGCTGGGCTTCGGCAACGACTGGGCCGGCGCAGTCGCCTCGGTGACCGCCGAGATTGCAAAAGAGGAGGCTCCTGCCACGCTCGCGATGCTTGCCGAGCATCAGGAAGGCGTGGTCGGCGGAACCCTTCCGCATCTGCGTGCGCTCTTCATGCAGCTCAACGGTGTGGGACTGGGCACGCTCGCGGCGCTCTCGTTCATGCTCTTCAACCTCTTCAACCCGCCGTGCCTAGTCGCCATCGCGACCGCCTTCCGCGAGATGGGTTCCGCGAAGTGGGGATGGATCTGCGTGGGCTTCCAGCTGCTCGTGGGATACTGCCTGGCGCTGGTAGTTTACCGGATCGGTGCACTCTGCATTGCGGGGCAGTTCGGCTTCTGGACCGTTGTGGCGTTTGCGCTGGTTGTCGCCGCACTCTACCTCATCTTCCGCCCGATGCCGAAGGTTGAAGAATAACTTGTTCAAAGCGAACGAGAACCAAGTAATACCATGAACCTGGCCTCCTGGATCATCGCGATACTTTTCGCCGCCGCCTTCGTGGCGGTGGTGAGGTATCTGTGGCGCCACGGCATCCCCTGCGAAAGCGGGGGATCGTGCAAGGCGTGCGGAAAATGCTCCGGGGGGCACTGTGCCTCCTGCACGCAAGCAGAAAAGTTATTGCAGGGCATCAGGAAAAAATCATAAGCAAACCGATTATATTATCGGCTATGCTTAATGAAGAACTCCAGAAGAAATATCAATTGCTTCAGGAGAACCTGCGTTCTCTGGGCAATGTCGCGGTGGCGTTCTCCAGCGGCGTGGACTCGACATTGCTGTTGAAGGTCGCACATGATGTGCTTGGAAGTCAAGCGGTTGCCGTGACCGCCAGGTCGTGTTCGTTCCCGCATCGTGAATTCGCCGAGGCAAGGGAATTCTGTCGTCACGCGGGAATTGAACAGGTGGTGCTGGAGAGCGAGGAGCTGGAGGTGCCGGGCTTTGCGGAAAACCCACCGAATCGCTGCTATCTGTGCAAGCGCGAACTTTTCTCAAAAATTCTCGCATTTGCCAAAGGTCGTGGTCTGACGGCGGTGGTCGAAGGGTCGAATGTGGATGATCTTGGCGATTATCGCCCTGGGCTTCAAGCAATTGTGGAACTCGGCGTAAGAAGTCCCCTGCGCGAAGCGGGGCTTACTAAGGCGGAAATCCGCGAGCTCTCGCGTGAACTGGATCTGCCGACTTGGGAGAAGCCCAGTTTCGCATGCCTGGCTAGCCGCTTCGTCTATGGCGAGACCATCACGCGCAAGAAGCTTTCGATGGTCGAACAGGCGGAGGAGTTCCTGCATGAGGAGTTCGGGCTTCGGCAACTGCGGGTACGCGTACATGGGACGATGGCGCGCATCGAGGTGGAGCCGCAGGAAATCGTCCGTCTTGCCGAATCGCAGGTCCGCGAAAGAATCGTGGTGAAATTCCGTACGCTGGGTTTCACGTATGTCGCACTGGATCTTGCAGGTTATCGCACGGGAAATATGAATTTGGCTTTGACGAATCCCCCACGCACCTGAAGGCGTAGGTCTGGGATCACAAGTCATGGTCCTTGAGAGATTTCCCATAAAACATACGAAACACACGAAAGGAAACCCTCCCCAGTAGGCAAAGCCGCTCCGGCAGAGCGCCTGGAGGTGACGCAGGAGACGCCGCCGGTCCGAAAGGAGAACCTTTCGTCCGTCGTCTTCTCCCTCGTCCCGCGGTCCGCTTCGCGGCCGTCTACTTTGCCTGCAGACGGTGGTGTCTTCCCTGACGGTCATGCGGACCGACTTGGGGCGGGTGCCGGGGACAGGCAGAGAATTTTTCCGTGTGTTTCGTGTGTTTCGTGGGAAAAAAGTTTCAAGGCAAGTTAACAATAGATTTACCTGCACAGAGCCAACTTGTCAAGTCGGAAGTGGAACTTTCCAAATCAATCTTAGTTTTTGATGATTTTCCCGAACCAGTCGGAAACTTGCAATTAAATATATTATAATTTATTAATTTTAAAAATATTATACTATTAATAATTGCGATTCCATTTAAAATATGCTTAGCGCGTGCGAAGCTGGCGCAGTGGGATATATTAATCCAATTAACGATTTTTCCGCTTTGTTCCCCATGCGGGTGCCGAATTGGGCTTAAGGCTAAAACTTGAATCCGTGAATTTTACTCTGTGCTGGCGTGGCACCAGCACAACGCATTTTCTGTCGGCGAGGGCGCCGGCAGTACGTCCATCCATAATTCACGGATTCCGGTAAAAGCTAAAAGCTTAAGATAAATTCCCCCGAGGAACATAGCTCATGTTTTTTGCTACATTGCCACATTAATACGAATTTTTCATGGCGAAAGCACCCTGCACCATTATTCTTGCGGCCGGAAAGGGAACACGGATGCACTCGGAAAGCACTCCGAAAGTCTGCTTTCCCGTCAACGGCGTTCCTGCGATTGTTCGTGCCATGCGTTCGTATGCCGCGGCCGGTGTGAAGCAGTTTGTCGTGGTGGTCGGGACATTGGCCGAGGCAGTCATGAAGACCGTTGGCGCGGAGTTTCCCAATTGCGTGTATGCCTTTCAGCCAGAGCAAAATGGCACTGCCGGAGCCGTTGCCAGCGCGATGGCGGGGGCAACTATGCTCGCCGATGACGACGATGTGCTGATCGTTGCCGGCGACCGCCTCATCGACCAAGAGGTGCTGGAGCAGTTCTTGGCGCGTCACAACTCTTCCGGGGCGGCGCTTTCGTTGATGGCGCAAGTCGTGAAGGAACCCAGTGGAGCAGGGCGAATCGTGGTGGATGAAAGCGGAGCGCCTTTGGCGGACATCGAGTTGGCGGATATTCGGCAGCGAAAGGCATATCTTGCCATGCAGAAGCTACTTGCCGATGGAGAACCCACACGTGGTGCGCTCTTCCAGTTGCTTTGCGAGAATTTCTTCCCTGGCATTGAACCAAATGCAAAGAAGGGCGCCAAAGCCTTCGGCGAACTCTGGGAACGGCTCAGCGGTGTATCGTCGGCCGAAGCTGTTTCTGAGGCAGATCGCGTTGCAGTTGCCAAGGGGCGGACTGAATTCCGCTTCGCAACGATGGCTGGTGATCGGACGCTCACGCCACAGGAGGCCGAGGCATTGACGCTGCGCAATACCTCGGTGTATCTGGTAAAGGCGGGCCTGCTGCGTCAGGCGCTGCCAACCTTTACGCGCGACAATGCTCAGCAGGAAATCTATCTTCCCGATTTGGTGAACTATGTCTATCGTGTCGGGTTGCAAGAACCGTCCGTGCGGACGATGGTCTTTGCGGTCACCGAACCTGGCAAGCTGTTGGGATTCAACAACCCCTCCGAACTACTGGAGGTCGAGAAAGCCTTGCACCAGAGCGAAAATTCGCCCCGCGCGCCACATCCAGATGGACTTTTCCGTCCACTCGCCGAGTGGCTGGCCGACTTCGCGGAGGGGGCGCAGGCCGGCAGTGCCTTCCGGCAACAGCTTGAGTCGCTCTACGGCAAGGATGATGCAGTCATTGACCGCCAGCTCGCAGAGATGCAGAAACTGGGCGAGGCCGCCAAACAGCTTTATCCATTGAATACAAAACTGATGTTCGTTCGTGCGCCTGGCCGCCTCAATGCGATGGGACGCCATGTGGACCACCAGGGCGGAAACTGCAACCTGATGACCATCAGCTTCGAGACGATGATGTTCGTGGCCGAACGCTCAGACGATACTGTCACGATGCGCCATGTCCAGCCGGAGCTCTTCGCAGAGGATTCTTTCCGCATTGGCGATCTGCTGGCCGACCTCCCGTGGGAGGACTGGGAGACATTGGTGGGCAGCGAAAAGCTTGCCAAACGCCACCAGTCGCAGGGCATCACCTGGAGCGACTACATTCGCGCGGCGATTCTGCGCCTCCAGAAGAAATACCACAATATCCCATTGCAGGGAATGGATTTGCTGGTTACGGGTAACATCCCGATGGCGGCAGGGCTCTCTTCCTCTTCCAGCTTGGTGGTCTGCACCAGCGAGGCGGTAGTGCGACTTAATGGCTTGGCTACTGCTCAGAACCAGCTCATCACCCTCTGCGGGGAAAGCGAGTGGTTTGTGGGCACTCACGGTGGCAGCGCCGACCATGCGGCAGTCAAACTCGGCGAGTGCGGAACCATCACCAAGGTGCGTTTCTTCGACTTTGGCGTGGAGGGGACGGTCTCATTCCCTCCTGATTACCAAATGGTTGTGTGCGACTCCGGGGTCAAGGCCCGCAAGTCCTCGAATGCCAAGGACCAGTTCAATCACCGCGTGGCCTGCTATCGGCTGGGTTTCGCGCTGATTCGGCGCTTTTGTCCGCAATATGCCGCGGTGCTGCACCATCTCCGCGATGTCAATGCACAGAATCTCCGCACCTCGCTGCGCGAGATTTACAAGATTCTCCTCCGCCTTCCCGAGAATCCCAGTCGTGCCGAACTTGAGGAGATGCTCCAGGGCGTGGAGACCACGCCATTCTTCAGCGGACACGACAGTGCCCCTGAACGGCGCTATCCCGTCCGCGGAGTGGTGCTTTTCGGACTCTCCGAAATGGCGCGTTCCGCCAAATTCGCCGATGTGCTGGCCCGGGGGGATGTTTCCGCGATTGGCGAAATGATGCTTCGTTCCCATGACGGCGACCGCGTGGTTGCGCACGACGAAATGCTGCGCGAGATTCCATACATCCCGCATGTGGGCAATCACGACATCATGCAGTTGATGGAGGACATCGAGAGCGGCGAGATCGAGCGCGTCGAGCGCGCACAGCTTGAACGTCAGAGCGGGGCATACGGCTGCAGCATCCCCGCCATCGACCTGATGGTGGACATTGCCTCTCGCGTGCCCGGCGTAGCTGGCGCGCAGCTGGCTGGCGCGGGGCTGGGCGGCTGCATGATGATTTTCACGCATCGCGACGCCATCCCCGATCTTTCGGCGGCGTTGACGCACGACTACTACGAGAAATTTGACCGTCCTGCGCGCATCCTGCCGTGCCGACCAGTTTCCGGTGCCGGAGCGCTCGTGGTAGGTTAGAGGTCAGAGGTTAGAGGTCAGAGGTTAGAGGTTAGAGGTTTTTGTAAATTAAGGATCAATCGATGAAACGCATTCTAATTACCGGTGGCGGTGGTTTTTTAGGTAGTTGGCTCTGCGAGAAGATGTTGGAGCGTGGCGATGAGGTCATCTGCGTGGATAATTTCTACACCGGAACCCGCCGCAACATCTACCACCTGCTGGACAATCCACGCTTCGAGGTCATCCGCCACGACGTGACCTTCCCGCTCTACATCGAGTGCGACGAAATCTTCAACTTGGCGTGTCCCGCCTCGCCCATCCACTACCAGAAGGATCCCACTCAGACCGTAAAGACTTGCGTGCACGGCGCCATCAACATGCTGGGGCTGGCGAAGCGCCTCCATGCAAAGATCCTCCAGGCCTCCACGAGTGAAGTCTATGGCGACCCGAATGTTCATCCGCAGGTGGAATCCTACTGGGGCAACGTGAACCCGATCGGCTTGCGCTCCTGCTATGACGAGGGGAAGCGTTGCGCCGAGACGCTCTTCAACTGCTTCCGTCTCCAACACAATCTCCGCATCAAGATCATCCGCATCTTCAATACCTACGGTCCACGGATGCATCCACACGACGGCCGCGTGGTCTCCAATTTCATTCTCCAGGCGCTCCAGAATCAGGATATCACCATCTACGGCGATGGTTCGCAGACGCGTTCCTTCTGCTACCGCGACGATCTTATCGACGGGATGATGCGCCTGATGGACACGCCTGACGAGGTCACAGGTCCCGTCAATGTCGGCAACCCTGGCGAGTTCACCATCCTCCAGCTGGCAGAAACCATCGTCGAGCTGACCGGTTCCAAATCCAAGATCATACGGATGCCGTTGCCTTCCGACGATCCAAAGCAGCGCCGCCCTGATATCACCAAGGCTCAGGAACTGCTGGGGTGGCAGCCCACCACGCCTTTGCGCGAAGGTCTGGTCAAGACCATCGCATACTTCGACGAACTGCTCAAAACCGACCCCGAGTTTTGTGCTGGCTGAGTTTTTTTCATCATTGCAATTTCGTCATGAACTGCATCGAACGCTTCCAGGAGATCTACCACAGCGAGCCGACCGACATCTCCTTCTGCCCCTACCGCATCTGTCCCGTGGGCGCTCATGTGGACCATCAGTTGGGCAAGGTCACCGGCTTGGCACTGGACCGCGGCATCCGCATTGCCTATCACCCCAAGCAGAATGGCGTGGTGGAGCTGGCTAGCCTGCAGTTCGGGAAGCGTGCACAGTTCCATGTCGCCTCCACTCCCGAGACCAAACAGGGCGACTGGGCGGACTACCTGCGCGGGGTGACCATTCAGCTGGGCATGAAATACAAGCTTCGCACAGGTCTGGCGGGTGTTATCGAGGGCAGTCTGCCCATCGGTGGACTCTCTTCCTCTGCTGCGGTTACCATTGCCTTCTTGATGGCGCTTGCGAAGGTCAACGACATCCAGCTCCCCGAGGCGGAGATTATCCAGTTCGCCAAAGCCGCCGAGAACAAATACGTCGGTGTCTCCTGCGGAACACTCGACCAGAGCTGCGAGGTCTATTGCCGGAAGAATCAGCTTCTCTATCTGGATACATTAGACAACTCCTACGAGCTGATTCCTCAAAGCCCCGCGATGAAGCCATACAAGATTGCCATTTTCTTCTCCGGGTTGGAACGAGCACTGGCATCCTCCAAGTTCAACACGCGGGTGGACGAATGTCGTGCCGCCGCATACGCGCTGTTGGCGTACGCTGGCCTGGACTACGGGAAGATTGCCGAGACCGCCATGCGACAGGTGCCCGTCGAGGTATTCGAGCGTTTTGGCGAGCGGCTCCCCGAACCGTGGTTCCGTCGCGCCAAACATTACTTCGGCGAATTTGAGCGCGTGGAACAAGGCGCTGAGGCCTGGCGCAAAGGCGACATCGAAGAGTTTGGACGAATCTCCTTCGCAAGTGGCAAGTCTTCCATCGAATACTGGGAGGCAGGTTCTCCGGAACTCAAGGAACTCTACCGTATCATGACTGAAACTGATGGCATCTACGGTGGACGATTTTCCGGAGCCGGCTTCAAAGGTTGCTGCATGGCACTCATTGATCCCGCATTCGCGGAAAGCATCACAAGGCGGGTGACCGACGAATACCTCAAAGCATTCCCAGCCCTTGAAGGAAAGTTTTCCGTGTACATCTGCGATAGCGCCGACGGCGTATCGGCGGGCGGTTGTAGCCCGTCAACTACATGAAATCTCCTGCGTGTTAACTCGCCAGCACACGGGACATCCCTCCTCATTCCTCATTCCCAATGCGTTGTCTCATCCTTGCCGCCGGCTATGCTACGCGGCTGTATCCCTTGACCGAAAATTTCCCCAAGCCGCTTTTGGAGGTGCAGGGCAAGCCCATCCTGGACTGGCTAATTGACGACTTGGAAACCACCGGAGAGGTCACCGGCTACGTCGTGGTCTCCAACCACCGCTTCAAGCCGCATTTCGACGACTGGGCGGCTCGGCGGCCCCAGCGCATCGACGTTGTGGACGACGGCACCTCCACCAACGAGACGCGTCTGGGGGCGGTGCGCGACATCCAATTCGCCATCGATGCGCTCAAGCTGGATGATGACTTGCTGGTGATGGCAGGGGACAATCTTTTGGATTTCACCCTGAAACATTTTGTACGCTACGCCATGGAAAAGCAGACCACTTGCGTGATGCGCTACTACGAGCACGACGAGAAGCGGTTGCTCAAAACCGGCGTACTCACGATCGACGACCAGGACCTCGTGCTGGCGATGACCGAGAAGTCGCCCACGCCCGCAACCCACTGGGCGTGCCCAGCCTTCTACTACTACCGCCGCAAGGACATTGCTCGCGTCGGCGAGGCCATCGCGGAAGGCTGTGCCGTTGATGCGCCTGGCAGCCTTGTCGCCTGGTTGTGCCAGCGAACGCCCATCCATGCGATGGAAATGCCTGGACGACGTTACGACATCGGCAACCTGGCCAGCTACCAGGAGGTCCAGCAAAACTACAAAGGCATTGAAAAGTAAACGGATATGTTGCATTCCAATGTCAATCTCGAAGGCCAGACCATTCTGGTCACCGGCGCGGCCGGCTTCATCGGCGCGAAGCTCGTTGCAAAGTTGCTCGCCGAGGTGCCGGAATGCAAGGTGGTCGGTCTAGACAATGTCAACGACTACTATGACATCTCCCTCAAGGAGTGGCGTTTGCGGGAACTCGACCGGCTGGCCGGCCAGGGCGGGGCAGGGCGATGGGAGTTCGTGCGCGGAAGCATCGCGGATCAGATGCTTGTCAACCGTCTTTTCGAGGAGCATCGTCCGCAAGTGGTGGTGAATCTGGCTGCCCAGGCGGGCGTTCGCTATTCCATCACGCATCCAGAGGCGTATATCGAATCCAACCTGATTGGCTTCTACAACATCCTGGAGGCCTGCCGTCATTTCCCTGTCGAGCATCTGGTCTATGCATCCAGCTCTTCCGTCTATGGCAGCAACAAAAAAGTGCCCTACAGTGTGGATGACCGCGTGGACAACCCCGTTTCTCTTTACGCCGCCACCAAGAAATCCAACGAGCTCCTCGCGCACGCGTACTCTAAATTGTATAATATCCCCTCCACCGGACTGCGCTTCTTTACCGTCTATGGTCCTGCCGGACGTCCAGACATGGCGTATTTCAGTTTCACCAACAAGCTGCGTGAGGGAAAGACCATCGAGATCTTCAACTTCGGCAACTGCAAGCGTGACTTCACCTACGTGGACGACATTGTCGAGGGAGTCCGCCGCGTCATGATCCGCGCCCCGGAGAAACAAAACGGCGCGGACGGCTTGCCGCTTCCGCCATACCGCATCTACAACATCGGGAACTCTTCCCCTGAGAATCTCCTGACCTTCGTGGATGTCCTTCAGCAGGAACTCGTGCGCGCAGGAGTGTTGCCT
>JAFXSU010000271.1 GCA_017525435.1 Victivallales bacterium | reverse complement strand
TCCTGGTTGGTGCCGCGACCGAAACTGGGCGGGTCGAGGACAATGCCATCGTAATGCCGACCGCGACGGATTTCGCGTTTGAGGAACTTCTGGACATCGTCAGTGATCCAGCGGATCGGCGCATCCTGCAAGTGGTTGAGCGTGGCGTTTTCACGTGCCCAGTCGACCATTTTTCGAGCGGCGTCGAGGTGACACACCTCGGCTCCTGCTTGTGCGGCGGCGAGCGTGGCGCCGCCCGAATAGGCAAAAAGGTTCAGGACGCTGGGTGGCGTGGTGCGTTTGGCGTTGCGAAGCGCCTGTTGCATTCTGCCCCATCCAAAGGAGTGTTCCGGAAACATCCCGACATGACCGAAATCAGTGGGATGCAATAACATAGATACTCCGTTCAGCGTACATGTCCAGCCGTTTCGCACGGCGGGCGTGCGGAACTGCCAATGGGCACCGTGTTCGCGAGTAAAGAATGCGTCAGCCTGTGTCCAGAGCCGCTGATCTTGCTGGGGATGCCAGACAGCCTGTGCGCAGGGTCGGTCCAGTACGAAACGCCCGAAGCGCTCCAGTTTGCGGCCGTCTCCGGCATCCAGCAGTTCGTAGAGGTCTTGTGGCATGGTGGAGAGTCAGTTAGACCATCCGGAAGCCTGATTCGGTGCCGAGGCAGGCGAGGGAGGGAAGTTCCGCCCAGAGACCATTCTGGGGGGCGACGATGGTCCAGTCGGCACCCATTACCTGGCGAGTCCAGGCGATCTGATCCAGCAGTGCGCAGATATCCCAATGGCGTGCAGAGCGCTTGCGGTTTTCGTGGCTGCCAGTGTCGCACCATCCAGGGGCGAGATTCTGGAGGACTAAAGTTCCCTTGGATGAACGACTTGCCAGCTGTCGGATGATTCTGCGGTAGAGATTTTGCGCCTGGTTGCTTTCCCAACAGAGCGGCGCATCGGCTTTGTCGGCACGGCGGGCTTGGGTGGTGGCGGGAAGTTTTGCCAGGTCAAGCAGAAGCGCCGGTGAGTCGTCCAGTGCGGACAGGTTTTCGCAGGAGAACTCGCCCTTGGCATTCAACTTGACCTCTTGGGGAACAATGCCCTCTGGAACAGCAGTAATCAATTCCGGTTGGGACCAGGCGAAATAGGCGGTGAACCTGTAGTCGCGCTGTTCGGGTTGTGAGACAGGAACAGTCGGCAGTGGCTTGTCATCCGGCGTTTCGCCTTGTGCGACGAGTTCCTGTCGGCGTTTGAGTATCTCCTGCTGGAGTTTGGTGGTTGCAGCCGTGGCCAGTTTTTGTTCCAGGGCGCTGTCGCACTCTGCCACCCACCTCCGCAGGGCCACCCGTCCGCCAGTGGTTCGTGAGATTTCGAGGCGGCTGGTGGCGTGGAGGTATTCGCCATTGAGGCCTTGCGCCCAGCGCCATAGGTCGTCGCCCAAACCATATTCAAATCGCACGCCGCGTTCATTTTCCAAGACGATTGCGGTCGGCAGTGGCGAAAGACTCACGGCGGGTTCTCCGGTGGCAGGGATTTTGCGCCAAGCTGGTGCGTCGATGCCAGGCGCGACCACGAAAAAGCGCTGGAAACTCGGCGAGAGCACCACGCTTCCCAGTTCCAGACCTTTTGCCAATGGGGTCGCCTTGGGCCAGCTCAAATCGTAGGTCATGCGGACAGTGTTCGCGGCAATGCGGTGCGTCTGACGGAGTTTGGCGGCCGGTCCTTGCGTGAAGACTCCCTCGCCCTCGAAGACGGCCAGGCCGCCCTTGTGGAAATGATGCGAACGGGTGGAAGACACTGCGTCGTCGCTGACATCGTCAATGCGGCAATGCATGAAACTGAAGAGCGTCTTTCCAGCAATCTGGAGTTTCTGCGGACCGGTGCCACGACCCTCCTCGTACTGCAAGGTCCAGGATGCCTGTGGATGTGAAATTTCCATAAATATTTAGTAATTAAGTTGTTAAGATGTTAGTAAATGATTACAGAAAGTCAATGACCGGCAATGGTCGATTGTTTTTTGCCGCTTGAAAAGGTGTTACGAACACATCATGAAAGCGGTAAACATCGATGAAGTCGGTCCGCGAGTCATTGTTGCTAACGGAGAGCAAACCGATGTCCACCAATGCATAAACGATGTTGCCAAAATCGGCAGTCTCCCCGATGTTCCAGGCGGACAAGACATCGGCGGCCATGCGCCCGTAATCGCGGATGAGCAGCGTTTGCATCCCACGGCAAAGTTCCTGTCCAGTGATATGCCGAGCCGTCTTACGGCTGTTGCGGGCAATTTCACGGGCGATTTCGTGGACGGCATTGCAGACAAATGCGTATGCCGCACGCGGGTATGCCGGGTTCTGTTCGGCACACTTGTCCAACAATTCGTCTTGGGAAGGTTTGTCAGCCATATTATGGCGTGTTTTATTGGTTCTCGGTCTGCTTGGCGAGCTTTTCGCGGATTTTTGCGGCGAGTTCCGGCAGTGCGTCTCCCTCATAGTGTTTCTGTGGTGCGCTAAAGGCGACCGTGTCGTCCACATGCCGAGGGATGATGTGCAGATGTGCGTGGGGGACTTCCTGCCCTGCGACTTGACCGTTGTTCATCAAGAGGTTGTAAGCGGGTGCACCGGTCGCTCGCATCAGTGCAACTGCCAGTTTTTGGGCGACGGTCATCATCGCGGTCAGGTCTTCGGCAGGGATTTCCGTGAAGCAGTGGTAGTGTGCCTTGGGGATTACGAGGGTGTGGCCGAAGTTAAAGGGAGCAATGTCCAGAAAAGCGAGGACTTTGCTGTCCTCATAGACCTTTGCCGAAGGGATTTCTCCGGCGATGATTTTGCAGAAAACACAGTTTTTTTCCATGTCAGTGACCTCGATTTTGAAGATTCATGCGGTTAATTACCCTAATGTATCTTGTTTTTGGAAAATGTCTTTCCCAAAGGGGATATATTTAACGAAATCCCATTTATAATTCGTAGAAAACACAAGTCTTGGCTTGGGAATCGACTTCATTGCGTGTTCCTGAGCCGGATTGATCCAAATTCATTTAGCGGAATCTTTCATGAACGAGTGCATCCAACGAGTCACGGGTCGTGGCGGTCTGCCGGAAGTCCACATCCATAACAACGCGGCTTCGGCCGAGATTTGCCTGATGGGGGCGCATCTCCTTTCCTATCATCCTGCCGACGAAAAAGAAGTGCTCTTCCTTTCGGAGAAGTCTGCGTTTGCGCAGACAGGGCCTGCCATTCGCGGCGGAGTTCCAGTGTGCTGGCCCTGGTTCGGTCCCGCTCCGCGCGAGGAACTGCCAAATGCCACCACCTCGCACGGCTTTGCCCGGCAGATGATGTGGGAACTTGTCGAGCAACGAGAGGTCTCGCCGATGCGGACTGAAGTCACATTGGCGCTTCACGACACTCCGGAAAGCCTTGCCATTTGGCCGCATCGCTTTGAGTTGCGCCTGGCCGTCTCCGTAGGTGCGACCTTGGAACTAAGCCTCACGACCACCAATGTGGATGAGACGCCGTTTGCCATTGCGCAGGCACTCCACACCTATTTCTCCATCGGTGATGTCAACTTGTTGGAAGTTAAGGGATTCGATGGGTTGAAATTCATTGACAAGGCCCCTGCCGAGCCACCGGCTGCCAACCCCCAGCTCGGTCCGATCCGAATCACCGAGGAAACGGATCGCATCTACCTGGAGCACGCTGGTCGCGCAGTAATTTGCGACTTTGCCAATGAACGCCAATTGGTCATTGACAAGAGCAACAGCCATACCAGCGTGGTCTGGAATCCGTGGGTTGCCAAGAGTCAGCGGATGCCGGAC
>JAFXSU010000270.1 GCA_017525435.1 Victivallales bacterium | reverse complement strand
TGGAGGCGTCCTCCTGAAATTGTTTGACCAGTTCACCGCGGTTCTGGGTTTGGCCGTCAAGATAGCAGTATTGCCATCCGGCTGCCTTCAGGTCGCTTTCAACGACTTTTAAAAGCTGTGTGAACTGCGAGAACACCAATACTTTATGACCGCTTTCCAGAAGACTTTCCAGATGTTCGTGCAATAGCGAGACTTTGGCGGACGCCACGGCGGCACAACTTGGATTGACCAATCCGGCATGGCATGCGGCCTGGCGGAGGCGCAGGAGCGCACCAAGCATGTTTGCCTGGGAAGAGAAGCTCTCGCCAGAGAACTCCTGCCGATAGAAGTCGCGCAATTCATCGTAGTAATATCGTTGAGGCGTGTCCAATTCGCACCAGAGAACCTGCTCGGTCTTGGAGGGAAGGTCCTTGGCGACTTGCTCTTTGCGCCGTCGCAGAAGGAAAGGGGCGACATATTTCCGAAGGCGTCGGGCGGTGTCGGAGCCGGGCGCAAGCAACTGGCTCTCTCGCCCCAGTGCCGACACGAATTTATCGGAGAATAGTCCGGGGTTGAGGAAGGCGAGCTGGCTGAAGAGTTCGGCAAGGTGATTCTCAATGGGGGTGCCGGTCATTGCGATACGGTATTCTGCCCGAAGGGTTCGCGTGGCCTTTGCGGTGGCGCTTTCGGCGTTTTTGATGGCCTGCGATTCGTCCAATATTATATATAGGAAAGGAATTTTCGACAATTCCGCAAAATCCTGCCGGAGGGTTCCGTAGGTGGTGAACACAAGATCATACTTGGCGAACCACTCCTGCGTGGGTTGGCGTCCGGCACCGTAATATTGCGCAGTACGCAGTTGCGGAGCGAAGTGGGCGGCCTCGGATGACCAGTTGAAAAGCAGCGAACTGGGCATTACCACCAACGAAGGTAGAGGCGAGAGGTGAGAGGGGGGAGGTGGGGGAATGGGTTCAGTGCCCGTGTGCTCGTGCACAGGAGAATAGGTGTGTTGCAAAAGGGCGAGGACCTGGATGGTCTTGCCCAGACCCATGTCGTCTGCCAAGATGCCACCCAACCGTAGCCGCTGGAGCGAGATGAGCCATCCCAATCCTGCCTCCTGGTAGGGGCGAAGGGTGGCACAGAAGCCTGGTGGCGCGGGCTGTGGGGTGGCGGAAGGCTGTTCGCTGAGTCGCTGAAGCGTCTCATGGTAGCGCCCGTCAAGATCTTGAATCTGCTCGGCAAGCAGTGCATCGAGCAAGGCGGCCTGCTCTTGGCGGAAGCGCACGCGGGCATCGTCCGTGAGACCGATTTCGGTGAGGATGGTGAAATTGGCGAGCCAGTCGAGTGGGAGGATGCCATAGGTGCCGTCATCGAGCCGGACGCTTTTTTGGCCGGTTCGCGCAATACGGAGTAGTTCGGGAAGTTCGAGCTTGTGCCCGTCAAAGTCCACCTCGGCTTTGAGTTCCAGCCAGTCAATGCCGAAGGAACTGACGGCGAGGGATTTATTGGTAGGACGACGATAGCTCTTGCCTTCGGCGGTGATCTCCCAGCCGGCAAGGACAAGCGTCTGCACCGCGCCGTCCAGTTTGGCGGGGATGAGTTTCCATCCCGGATCCTCATCACCTCCTGTGCGGGTGACCAGCCGGAAGCCGAGTTGCCGGAGTTGTTCACGAAGGCGCTCTTCTTCTTCAAAGGAACGCTCGAAGACACGTCCGCCTGGAGCTGCCAGGCGCGGGACGGTGTCACCGTCCGCACAGGTGATGCCATCGTAGTTGAAGGAGAGAGTGCACTGGAGTTGTTCTTGACCGAGGTGTTTGAACCTGGCGGTGGTGACATAGAGTTGGCCTGCCGGATCGGGTGATTCTATTATAACTTGTTTATTATTAGATAGTTGTGATAAATCTGCTCCGCCATCGACGGTGAAAGTCTGCAAGGCGGTGTCTGCCAGGCGGGAATTGAGTAGCGGCAGTGGCTTGCCAAACCACTCTCGCAATAGCCCGAAGGCTTCTTCTTTATATTTTAAAGGAAATAGAGTATTGTCTGCGATGGCCCAGCCGCTTTTGCCGATGGCCTGCCATTCCGCGAACGGGAGGTCGCGGACGGGACCGCCGATGGTGACGCATGGTCGTTCCAGCTGGTTGATTTGTTCCATGGTAACAAACCATGGTGTTGCAGTGCCTTGCACATTCAGCCGATGCAACTGCCAGGTGGCGGACTCCTCGCGTGCACTCCATCGAACCTGTTTCACCTCGGCAAGAGCACTCCAGAGAGATGGTTGCGCTTCGACGGGCACGAGGAAGCGGTTGCCGCGTGCGCCGGGCGTGCGCTCCAGAAACGGGTGGAGGATTTGCAGCACCCGCTGGTCTTCGATTGAGGGCACCGTGGTCTCGAAATTGACCACCAGCGGTTGCAAGGCGACTGCCTGACCTGCTGGGCGCCACCAGATGTCCATTGTCAGACATTGTGAAACTATCGCTGGCAGTTTGCCCAATTCCAGGACATATAGCAACTCAATCCCGCAGTCCGATACGACCGTGGGAACAAATGGCAGATGCTTGGGCTTGCGTTTCACCGCCACACCACGTGCCGCTTTTGCCTGCGCTTTCAAGTAGCCGTGGGAATACAGTACGATTTGCCCGGTGGCGTCTTCGGCCTGGTCGGGGTTGCGCTTTCGCTTGCGCTTCTTGTACGGTTCGTAGATATTGTCTTCCAAGGCTGAAGTGCGAAATTGCAGGACGCTGCTTGGCTGGCGAAACCATGCCGAACGGTGATTTTCAATCCAGCGAGGCAGTCTTCACGTCGTGGATGCGCAACTGTGGCACCTCGTTGCCATTGAAGCGGTTGATATGTGGAGAGAAGACGATGTCCCACGGGGCTGGCGGGAATTCTTCAGGCATCCGCGAGAAGGCGATGAACTGAATGCGCGCTCCATTTGCATCCCGTAGAATCCCGCGGGTATGGGCGCGGCCGGCCGGGGCCTTTCGCTCTGGCGTCACATTGTGAGTGAAGAAAATCGGTTCTGCATTGGCGTGTCCGAAGGGTTCCAGCTCTTTGAGTTCTTGGAAGAATACCTCGTCAAGCTCGTCAAAGGACACTTCACCGCAGATGCTCAGGTTGGGGCGCATCGACTCGATGCCCAGCACCTTCTGCACTGCCAGGTCAAATTCCTCGCAGAAGCGTTCAAGGTTCTCTTCTTCCAACGAGAGGCCGGCGGCCATGGCGTGTCCGCCAAAACGGATCAGGGTGTCCTTGCATTCATCCAGCACCTGCACCAGATTCAATGAGCGGATGGAACGCGCAGAACCGGTGAACTGGCCGGAGGGGTCGCGAGTCAGCACGACGCTGGGGCGGTGGTAGTGGCGGGTTAGCCGCGATGCCACAATACCCACAACTCCTTGGTGCCAGGCTTCGTTCCAGACCACGATGGCACGTGCAGTCTCCAGCGAACGTGCGGTTCCTGTGCGGTAACGCTCGGCAATCTGCGCCTCTGCCTCGGCCACCACTTGTTCCTCGATGGTCTGACGTTCATGGTTGAGGCGGTCAAGAATGCCAGCCAGCTCTTTCGCGCTCTCTACGTCATGCGCTTCCAGCAACCGCAGGGAGTCCGTGGGATCGCCCATGCGTCCCGTGGCGTTGATGCGCGGCGCCAACCGATAGGTAATGTCGGAAGTCGTAAGTTGCTCGCCGACATTGGAGATGTCGCATAGTTCGTGGACTCCGGGGCGCATCTGCATGGAAAGAACTTTCAAGCCCTCACGAACCAGCAGACGATTTTCATTGAGCAGAGGAACGATGTCCGCGACAGTTCCCAAGGCCACGAGGTCCAGCACGCTGTGCAGGTCGGTCTCTTCTCCGCCAATCCCATTTTCGCGTCCATATTTGAGGAAGGCGCAAGCAACCTTGTAGGCGACTCCGACACCGGCCAGGTCTTCCGTCTCCTTGGGAGCACCGGGCAATTTGGGATCCACAACTACCATGGACTCAAGTTCAGGGGTGTCGGCTGGCAGGCCAAGACCGATGGAACCCACTCCGCGCATCCCGTCGTGCAATGGGGTCGGTCCCGGAGTATGATGGTCGGTGATGATGAGGTCAAGATGAATGGCACGCGCTGCATCCACTGCATCGTAGCTGGTGATGCCGCAGTCCACAGTCACCAGAAGGTCACAATGTCCTTTCGCATTCTTGTTGATGGAGTCGGCGGTCAGTCCGTAGCCGTCGTCAATGCGGTGCGGCAGATAGCAGGTCACTTGGGCTCCATTTTCGCGCAATACCCATGCCAGCAGAGCGGTGGCGGTGATGCCGTCGGTGTCGTAATCACCGTGAATCATGATGCGCTGGTTTTGCTGGATGGCCTCCCAAAGACGCTTCGCGGCCGCCTTGGTGCCAGGCAGCAGGTACGGGTCGCCTAGATTGTCCAGTGACGGATGGAGAAAGGTCTGGACATTCTGTGGCGTGATGCCTCGCGCGGCAAGCACTAGTCCGATGGGACGCGAAACTGAGGCTTCCTCCATCAAGGTCGAAATAACCTCTGGGGACGGCTGAGTAAATTCCCAAACTCGATTTTCCTGTTCGCGATTGTTTTGCTGGATTGAGTTGTATGAGTCCATTGTTTAATCCTTGTTATAAAAAAGCGTTCAGACAAACTATACGCCATTTTGTCATAAATTCAACCGCTGTTGGCAAATTTTGTCCAGAATTTTCATCGAAAAAGTACTTTGTTCGCGTGTTCGGCATGTCATTCCTCCTTTTTTCCGCGTTTTTTTCGTCATTTTTCGCCTTTCCGGCTTGCAATCCCGCTTTCGCGTGCCATATTATGCGGCACGCCCGTTTTTCGGGCGGACGCCTCTTTGGAAACGGAACAGCGCAATGCGACGTGCGGGAGCCGGGCTTAGCCCGGCCCCGAGACACCCCCGCGGCCTTAGGTCCGCGGGGGCCAATGAAGAAGTAGAACCTGAATCGTCAGGTCGGCTTTTCGACAACGGAGAGTTTGATCCTGG
>JAFXSU010000269.1 GCA_017525435.1 Victivallales bacterium | reverse complement strand
CCTTGGAGTGACGACCAGGCTTGAAACCCATGGCACTGGTTTTCGACATCGAGAAATATGCGGTTCACGACGGACCTGGCATCCGCACGGTGGTATTCCTGAAGGGCTGTCCGTTGCACTGCCTTTGGTGCCACAACCCGGAATCGCACTCCTTCGAGCCGGAGTTGCTCTTCCATGACACGAAATGCACGCAGTGCCGTCGCTGTTCAACGGTCTGTCCGCAAGGTTGCCATGCATTCGGGGAGGAAGGCCAACACCGTATCGACCGCAATCGATGCCTGCATTGCGGCCGTTGCACGGTAGAATGCCCCGCCGATGCGCTGAAGATTGCTGGAAAGCCGATGACGGTGACGCAAGTCATGGAGGAAGTCTTGGCGGACAAGGTCTTCTACGACCACTCGGGCGGCGGTGTCACGATTTCCGGTGGCGAACCTCTTGCGCATGCCGACTTCACACGTGAACTACTCGCAGAAGCACGCCTGGCCGGAGTGAATACCTGCGTGGAAACCAGCGGCTACGCTCCCTGGACACAGATTGAATCATTGATTCCCCTGGTGGACTTGTGGCTCTGGGATGTCAAGGCACCGCCAGAACTCCACGAAACGTTGGTCGGTGCCCCCTGCGGCCCAATCGTGGAAAACCTTCGCCGGCTCGATTCGGCGGGCGGAAAGACGGTATTGCGCTGCCCACTCATTCCAGGCGTCAACGACTCCGATGAGGCTTTGCGCCATATCGCAAGCATCGCAAACTCCCTGGACCACTTGCAGTGGGTTGACCTGGAGCCCTATCATCCGCTGGGCGAAACCAAGAACGCCAGACTCGGAAAGACGGACTTCTTTCAGGCGCCCTTCCCCGCTGAGGAAACCAAGGCACACTGGCAGGACTTCCTTGCCAGGCTCACCCGAGTCCCTGTCAAACAAGTTGCCCAGATGCTTTCGAAAAAACAATAACTACTTTTCATTCCAGATAACCTCGCACCTCAAACAGTGGCTCCCAGCTTTTGGGAGGCTCACGATCCTGCGCGGTCTTTGTGGTTTTGGCACATCAATTTCTTCTCATTAACTTAATGGCATCAAATACCTTTTAGGGTATGATCCTGACCAAATTTCTGGAGACATCACGATGAAAAACGGTAAATTCGGCTGTGCAATTTGGGGCTGCGGCTGGGTCGCCAGCGGCCACATCAACGCATATTTGAAACATCCTGAGTGCGAAGTGGTAGCGATTGGCTCCCGCCGTCTGGAAAGCGCCAAGGCAAAACAGCGCGAGTTCGGTCTGCAATGCCGTCTCTGCACGGACTTCCAGCAGATTTTGGAAGACCCGGAGGTGGACATCGTCTCCATCTGCACCCCGAATGACCGCCATGCCGAGGAGTGCATCCTCGCCGCACAGGCAGGCAAGCACGTCTTCTTGGAAAAGCCCGCAGCCATCCGCGAAGAGGACCTGCCCCGCATGCTGGAGGCGGTCCGCCAAGCGAAGGTCAAGACGATGGTGGGCTTCATCCTGCGCTTTAACCCGTTGGTGAAATTGCAGAAGCGGCTGGTTGCAGAAGGCGAACTGGGCAAGGTCTTCCTTGCCAATGTGGATTACTGGTTCGGACGCGAACGCGGAGGCTGGATGAAGCACCGTGAGAACACCGGCGGGGCATTCATCCTGGCCGGCTGCCACTCGGTCGATATGGCAAGATGGATTCTCGACTCCGACATCGAGAGCGTCACCGCACAGTCCGCGATGGTTGGCGACTACTACGAATATCCCTCCGTCGAAACCGCGCAGGTGCGCTTCGCCAACGGCGCCATCGGCGTCTTCAGCTGCTCACTGGTTGGCCAGGTCCCATACACCGCCAACCTCAGCATCTTAGGTGAAAAGGGCACCATCATCAACGACAAGTTCTATCTCAAGCGCTTCGAGGGACAGGCGGACTTCTTCACGCTGGACACGGGCGTCAAGAAGACCGGCGACGTCTATGGTCATCCCTTCCCTGCCATGGTCGCCGATTTCGTCGAATGCATCAAGGAGGACCGCGAAAGCCTTCACAACCTCGAAAGCGCGGTCAACGCCACGCTGACCTGCCTCGCCATCACCAAAAGCGCCAGCCTCGACGGCAAGCGGATTCACGTTCCTACGAATAGCCTGTGAACAGGACGGCAGACTAAGGCAATATGCCTAAATCACTGAGGCTGAAAAGTGTTATTTCGGGGGGCATGGCAGAGCCATGCCGTGACTTTGCCTCCTTGCCGAGCAAAGAATGTACGAAGGCGAAGGCAGAGGCAAGTCAAAAATAACAGCATAAGACATTGTGCCACAAGCCATAAACAAGGACGACATATATGATAGAGAATACCACCAGCCTCTCCCCTATCCACCAACTTCTTCTCTACTGCGGTCTCCCATACAGGCTGAAATGCTTTTCGCAAATTCACCAAACGCGATGTCCCGGCACCAAAAACATAATCATCTAACTTCAAAGTTTCGCAGTCCAGGAAAGTTTCAAGCGAAGAAGCACTGGTAACCACTTTTTCCGGGGGTTTCTGCAAGACAGTCACCTTCGGAAAAAGCAGTCCATCATTTTGTTCAATGCACTCATGGTCTACCGGCAAACGGGAAATAATGCCTGAGGCAGCCTCGAAAGCCCAATACTGTTGGGTGACTTTTTGGATAATATCCCTGCATTCGCGCCATCCACTGTCGATATCTCGATCTTGGGAAGGCAGTCGAAGCAGTCCACCTTGGATAACTTGCGTGATCATGATGATCGGAGCGATCGTAAGTGCGGCCCGCAAAGTAGGCGCACAACTCGACACCAAAAGACTGAGGGCAATGGCAGTCAAACTGGCAAGAAGCAACACTATATATAGACCAAACAAATGGCCAACGGGGAATTTCTGCCACCACAAGCCAATCATCAAAACCATGATAAGATCCTGAAAACAAGCGGAAATGCCTAGCATGGTAAATTTGGCCATGACATAGGGCAGGCATGGATAGAGGATTCGTTTCTCACGCACAAACACTTCCCATTCCGAGACAATTTCACGACAGGCAGGTAAAAGTCCCATCCAAATGGCGGCAGAGACAAGGATGAAAAAAACTGTCAGCCATAATCTGGCAGACTCCTCTCCGCTCAAACTCTGACGATAATCTTTCATCGCTTGATAGCGGGATTCAAGCAGTTCCTGAGGCGTCAAGAATTCCCCCGACGAATTCTGCGGCCACCACCAGTCCGGAGATTCCTGGGGATGAGCATTGTTTATTATCCATTTAGGCCACATAAACGGTTTCTTACCAGCCAGATTATACCGAAACAAGGAAAAACGCAACGCAAAGTCATTTAGTGTAACAGCATCTCGTTCGTCGTTTCCCCAATATTTTTTTGCCTGAGACGAATACTCCTTAGGACTCTTTCCCGTTCGTAAGGAATTGTCTCTCTCCAGACGATAGAGATAATAGTCCGCACAAAAATCCGCAAATGCCTGCTGAGCATTCTCCGCAGAATAACTTGGCAAGTCCGGTGCCGCCTGATCCTCTTCCATAACATTTTTCCATTGCATGATATGGATGGTGTCACAAAACACTTGTGAACTCAGCAGAAGATTATCATTGTTCGCCGTGTCACGGCTTATCTGCCAAAACGTGCAGATGACCAACGCCGAGATGACAGGAGCCAGACAGATAGTCAGACTCAATCCGGGCAAATCTGCGAATAGGACACGAAAATTACGTCCTAGCAGTATCCTGAAATCATGGATAGACTTTAAAAACATCATTATTTGGGCAAAAACTTTGGACGATATTGAGTGGTAATCGCTTCGGGATTGTTGATCAGATAGTCATGCGCTCGAACCTTGGTACTCTGCTTGTCCTGCGTGTCAAGTGCGGTGAGCAGAAGGTCAGGCAGTTCCTGACCAAGCAAACGAAACTCCTGAAATGCATCCATCGCCGGACCATAGTAAACAACATGCCCTCCTGAGACCAAAAGCAGCAAATCATCGAAGTTTGCATACATCGGTATGCTGGGCGAATGAACCGTGACCACAATAGTTGTCCGTTCGGACTTTGACAGATTGCCCAGCAGATCCATCACCTTCTCACCATCAGCAGTGGACAATCCAGAGGTTGGCTCATCCAGCAATAGCACATCCGGTCTTCGAACGAGTTCGTGCGCAAGGCTGATTCGTCGGCGTTGCCCTCCACTGGGATACTGCCCTTGCCATTCATTACGACCTATCCTCATCTTAAGCACATCGGAGGGCAATTCCAAGCTCTCCGCCACATGCGTGATGATAGCTTGTCGTTCAATTTCATTCAAAAATGGTGCAAACAACTGGAGCGTATAATTCAAGGAAGCCTCCGCCGTAAGTTCTGGCAACAACACATCCCCTTGAGGCACAAAACCAACTCGATCAATGGTTTTTTCCAAAGGCTTGCCCAGTACAAAAATGCGACCAGTGCTGGGACGGTCGCAGCCCGCCAGCATTTTAAGAAACACGGATTTGCCACAGCCAGACGGTCCCATAACTGCGGTGAAAGCTCCCCGTTTGGCCAGCAAAAAAACTCCAGAGCAAAGATACTTCGTGGAAAAGATGTCGCGAAATGCCAGCCGGGTTAGGGGTTCGGCCCAGATTGCATAGTTCGATTCGTCGGAAGGTACTCCATCCCGCGTTTGCCGCATCTGCGCTACTTCAGCAAGTACCAGATCGGTTATCTCATAGCCATCCCACCAGAAACTTTCGCGACGCCCCAGGAAATCCTCTGGGAAAAACAATGTCCGATGATCGATAGGCCGCTGACCGCCCCAGCGATTTCTCACTTGAAGAATTCCCCGAAAACTTCGTGATGGTTCCACCCAAAAATAAGG
>JAFXSU010000268.1 GCA_017525435.1 Victivallales bacterium | reverse complement strand
GGGCTCTTCCCGTGGGGGCTATGGCCGTGGCGGTTACCGCGATGACGATGCGCCCCGCGAGAGCGGCTATGGTCGCGGGGGCTCTTCCCGCAGCGTCTATGGCCGTGGCGGTTACCGCGATGACGATGCGCCCCGCGAGGGCGGTTATGGTCGCGGCGGCTCCTCCCGTGGCGGCTATGGCCGTGGCGGCTACCGCGACGACGATGCGCCCCGCGAGGGCGGTTATGGCCGTGGTGGTTCCTCCCGTGGCGGAAAGAAGCCTTCACGCGGTTCGGATTCTTCTGCGGGAGCAGCTGGCTTCCGGCGCAACAAGCCGCCACGCTCCTGGCGATAGCGATAGCACCTTTTCTGAAGTCTATTCTCCATCCTGTAGCAATCTCCTGATGGGTTGCGTTGCCGAATCATGAAGAGTGCACTCCATTCCAGGCAAGTGCTGGGGTATTCCCAGTTGCTGGCGCTGATTGGCGGCTATGCGCAGAGCGCGGCCGGCCGTCGGCGGGTGGAGGCCCTGTGCCCGCATACACAGCTTGCGGATATTCAGGCGAAGCGCGGTCTCTATGAAGACCTGATGAAATTACAGGAACTGACCGAGACATTGCCGCGGCTGGGCGTGGAGGAGTTGGATGAACTGATGATGCGTGTCCAGCCTGCCGATGCAGTTCTGGATGGTTTGGAACTTCGCCAGTGCCTCTCCCAGCTCAATGTCGCCTTTGAGGTATGGAAATTCTCACAACTATCTGTAATTAAAGAACTTAAAGTATTATATTCTCTGGCGTCCCAGGTCAATCCCTGTGAACCACTGCGCCAGGCGCTTCTGCGTTCGATTGACGTGGACGGCACGGTGCTCGATTCCGCCAGCGAACGCCTCCGCGAACTCCGGCGAAGCCGTTCGGAGACAGAGCGACGGCTTCAGCGAACTCTTGAGGAACTGGTGAAAGCGGATGCCTCATCTGCCTTGCAGGAAAAGTTCGTCACTCAGCGCAATGGACGCTATGTGGTTCCGGTGAAACGCGATGCGCAGAAGGCATTGCCGGGGCTGGTTCATGACATCTCGTCCACAGGTCAGACGCTTTTTGTGGAGCCGGTTCAGACGCTTCCCTTGGGCAATGCGCTTTCCACATTGGCGGCCGAGGAGCGTGAAGAAATTCGACGCATTTTGGCAAAACTCTCGGATGGAGTGCGTTCCAACTTGGAGTCGTTTCGCAGCAATCAGCAGGTTCTGGGGGAGCTGGACGCCGCGGCGGCAGTTGCCCGATGGGCTTCAGACTACGGTTGCGCACTGCCGTCTTTCGGTGGCTTTCTGAAATTGTGCCACGCCTACCATCCATTGCTGCTGGCGCAGTTCCGCCGGGAGGGCAAGGGGCGGAAGGTGGTTTCGCTTGACCTCGAATTGCCGCCACGCACCCGCACATTGGCAATCACCGGTTCGAATACTGGCGGGAAGACGGTCGCCCTCAAAACCATCGGTCTTTTGGCATTGGCCGCCCAGAGCGGGCTGCCCGTTCCTGTCGCTCCGGACTCGCTTTTTGAAATCTACGATAACATCTTGGCGGATATCGGTGATGAACAGTCGCTTGCAGAAAACCTCTCCACCTTTTCAGGACATCTTGCCAATATCGCAGATATCCTCCGCGTGAGCCATCAGGGAAAATCACTGGTGCTGCTGGACGAACTGGGGTCCGGTACCGATCCGCTGGAGGGCGGAGCCATCGCATGTGGCATCCTGGCCGAGCTGGCCAAACGCCGCACTTTGACTGTCGCCACGACGCATCTGGGCAACGTGAAGAATTTCGTCCATGCGACCTCGGGGATGGTGAATGCCGCCGTGCGTTTCAATGTGGAGACGCTTCAGCCGGAATATACGCTGGACATCGGTCGCCCCGGTGCCAGTCATGGTTTGGCGATTGCCCGCCGGATGGGATTGCCTGCCAGCGTCTTGAAGCATGCCGAGGGGTTCCTTTCCGGTGAACACCGCCAACTGGAGGAGGTGCTGGAGAAACTGGATCACGACCAGCGGAAGCTCTCTGCCAACGCAAGTGCCGCAGAACATGCCCGCACCCAAGCCGAGGCCGAACGCGACGAACTGAAAAAACAGCTTGAGGATCTGCGCGTTAAGCGCCGTGAACTGATGAAGGATGCCTACGGACGCGCTGAGTCGATGGTGGACAACACGCGTCGCACTCTCGAGAATTTGGTGCGGGATATCCGCGAGAAGGCCAAGGAAAGTTCGAAGGGTGGTTCATCGGAGCAAGTCGATGCGGCGGTGGCCAAGGCGCGTGCGGTATTGGCGGAGAAACAGGCGAAACTGCAACAAGGACTTCAGCAGACCAGTATCTCGCAGCTGGGAAAGCCGCTGGAGGTCAAAAAAATGGTGCCTGGCAAGCGGATTTGGGTAGAGCGCCTGGGGGCGCATGGACGCATCCGCAGCGTGGACGCAAATGGCAAACGCCTGGTCGTGGAGGTCAACGGTATGCCCTTCACCCTCAAGGCAAACGAGGTCTTCCCCGAACAGTCTCCGGAGGAACTCCAGAAAACCACCACTGTCGCAGTAAATATGCCACGCTTCGAGGGACAGACCTCGCACGAGATTGTGTTGGTGGGAATGCGCGTCGAAGAGGCCATCGGACAGCTCGCGCGATATCTCAACGACTGCGTGATGGCTGGCCTTGAGGAAGTCCGCGTGGTCCACGGCTTCGGCTCCGGACGCCTTCGCGACGGACTCCAGCAGTGGCTCCGCACCCAGCCATACGTGGTCTCCTTCCGAACTGGCATCGACCAGCGCGATACGGGTGGCGGAGGAGTTACATTGGTGCGGTTGAAATAAAGCAAAAGTGTTGTAAAATTGTTTATATGGTATATATTATATAAGTACAACCACTAGGAGGTGCATAAAATGGGTACATCACTTCTCAATGTTCGCTTGGATACGGAATTGAAGAAAAATGCAGAAATGCTTTTTACGGATTTGGGGCTCAGCATGAGTACTGCAATAAATCTTTTTCTTCGTCAATCTGTGCGTAACCAGGCCATTCCGTTTCGCATTGCCCGGCAGCCTGCTTTCAATGAAACAACGCTTGAGGCAATGCGCGAGGCACGGCAACTTGCTCAGGATTCAAATGCCAAAACCTACGATAATGTCCATGACCTCTTCCAGGAATTGAATGCCGAATGAATTATCGTGTACGGGCGACATCGCGGTTTCGTAAGGACTATAAGCTTTTGCAAAGACGCGGGCTAGATATGTCCAAACTCGAACATGTTGTTGCTTTGCTGGCGGCGGGCGCTTCGCTTGCTGAACAGTATCACGATCATGCGCTTGTCGGAGATTTTGCGGGATTTCGCGAATGCCATGTTACTCCTGATTGGCTTCTGATCTATTGCATTGATAATGACTTGTTGATTTTGACACTTTCACGAACGGGAACACATAGTGACTTGTTCGGCAAATAACATGTGTAGGAGTTTTCCATGACCATCAAGAATAGCACCATCATCCATAACCGCGAGGAGCGTCTTCCTGAAGTCGAGGCGTTTTTGGAAAAACTCGGCGTGCGCACGCGCGACAGCGATTTCGACAGCCTGCGCAAGATTGTGGACGATGCGCTGGCGCAGGGCGACGATGCCTTCGGCGCACCTGTACCGCCCCGCTGGCAGGATCGCGTCATCGAGGAGCTTGTCGCCCCGCAGTCGTCGATATTGGATGTCGGGTGCGGGGAGGGCGACCTCTTGGTTCGTCTGGCGGAGAACACCAAGGCCACCGTCCAGGGCCTGGAACTCAACCAGGAGATGGTGATGCGTTGCATCGAACGCGGCATTCCTACCTACCACGGCGACTTGGAAAATGGTCTCAAGAACTTCCCGGACAAGTCGTTCGACTATGTGATTCTGGAGGAGACGCTCCAGACGCTCGCCCGCCCGATGAATGTCCTCAAGGAGCTGCTTCGCGTGGGACACAAGAGCATCATCTCCTTCCCGAATTTCGCGCATTGGAAGGTTCGTCTTGCGTTCAGCCTGGGTGGACGCATGCCGATGACCGAAGCGTTGCCTTACCAGTGGCACGACACCCCGAATATCCATCTCTGTAGCATTAACGACTTTATGGACTGGACGCTACAGGACAAGGTGCATATTCTGGCGGCACGCGTGCTGGTCAACGGCAAGGTTGAGGAATATCGCGAGGAACACAACCTCACTGCCCAGCAGGCACTCTTCCTGGTGGAACCACAGTGATAGCACACTTGCTCGCAATTGGGCGCATGTGATGTCTATTCTCCATCCTATGGCAAGGCACTACGCCTTCTTGCTGCCGATATGGCAGATATTGCAGGTGGCGCAGTTGAGTTCGGCGGGTGGCTCGTAGGTCTTGCCCTCCTTGGCCGCCGAGCGGATCTTCAGATAGTTGATGCCAGCCAAGAAGGCGCCTAGTACGATGAAGGCGCCGGGCGCATAGGAAAACAATTTGAAACCGTCGTTCCATGCGGGGATGATGCTCAGCTCGAAGATGGTTCCGGAGGCAAAGAACTCGCGGACCGCTCCGAGCGCGGTCAAAGCGAGGGTGAAGCCCAGCCCCATTCCGATGCCGTCAAGCAATGAGAGGAACGGGTTGTGCTTGGAGGCAAAGGCCTCGGCGCGTCCCAGAACGATGCAATTGACCGTGATGAGCGGGAGGTAGATGCCCAAGGCCTTGACCAGCGCGGCAGGGGCGTATGCCTCCATCAGAAACTGCACGATGGTCACGAAGGTCGCGATGATCACGATGAAGCAGGGGATGCGCACCTTGTCGGGAATGATGCGTTTGAAACAGGAGACCACGAAATTGCTGCAGGCCAGCACAAAGGTGGTGGCCATGCCCATGTAGATGGCGTTTTTGGCGCTGGAGGAGGTCGCCAGGGTAGGGCACATTCCCAACAGCAAGATGAAGACTGGATTCTCTTTCCAGATGCCGTTCGTGAAAGTCTTGAATGCAGACATGAAGTATTTACTCCTGCGTAAATGAGATGCGGTTCTTGGCCTCGGAGGCGATCCGGTTCACGGCGTTGCGGATGGCGGTGGAGGAGATGGTCGCGCCGGTGATGGGCATGACATAGTTGTTGGTGTCCTGTTCGGGAGAAGGAATGCCAAACTGGAACTCGCCTCCTGTCAAACGGCAGTTGTTGTAGGAATCCAGATAGGAGTTTGGCGGGAGGACATTTTCCCTGTTCGTATCGTCTTCCGTTTTTTGGAACAGACTCCAGAAGGACTTTGGCGTTTCACGGTTGCATGCGCGGCTCCCGATGCCAGGTGTCTCGGAGTTCTCGGAGACCAGAACGCCGCGGATGGCGCCATTCAGATTAAAGCCAACTAGCACCTTGACTTCCCCGCCAAAGCCATTCGGGTCGGAGCTTTCCGCGCAATAGGCGATGACCTTGCCTGTGTTGTCACGGGCCTCGAAGAAAGTCACGCCATTTCCTGTCGGCGACTCCTGGATTTTGGCAGTCTCTTCCGGCAGCAACAACTTCATTTTTGCATTGCGCTGGGCAAGACGTGCCTTTTTGCGCGGACCGTCGGTCTTCTGTGAGACGAAGGCCAGCGCGGCTCCGGCGATGGCGCAGATCAAGGTGAGGCTCAAGGTGAGTTTGAGGATTTCTTTCATCGGTGAGCTTCCTTATTTCGCGAAGTTGAGCCCCTTTTGCTTGGGCATGCCGAAGGGCCGTCCCTTGGTATAGCGGTCGATGAGCGGAGTGAAGGCATTCATAATCAGGATGGCAAAAGAGGTGCCGTCTGGATAGCTTCCCCACAGCCGGATGCAGCTGGTCAGGATTCCACATCCCACCGCGAAGATGATGGCGCCGGTGCGTGAGAGCGGGGTGGTGACCAGGTCGGTTGCCATGAAGAACGCCCCCAGCAGAAGACCGCCGGTTAGCAGATGGAAGAGCGGTGTTGCGTAGGCTTGCGGATTCACTGCCCAGGCGACGCCGGTAATGATTGCGACCGTGCCTAGAAAGCAAAGCGGAATTTGCCAGCGAACGATGTGCAATGCGATAAGCAGGATCACTCCGACAAGTAGTGCTAGACCGCAGGTTTCGCCCAACGAACCGCCCTTTCCGATACCCAGGAAGAGCTTTCCGTATGAAAGCGGCTTCTGGCAGTTCAGCGAGTCGGCCATATTGGCCATGATGTCCTTGGCGTTCTGGTCGGTGCGGGCCTGCTTGGAAAATGCGAGTGGGGTCGGACCGGTGACGGGCTCGGGGGGTGTCACGGCTTCGTGCAGATGGGAAACGATCGCGTCCTTTCTCAGCATGCTTTCGGGGACGCGTGGCTGGGGGAAGGTATTCATTGCGCCGGCGCAGCCCACCAGCAG
>JAFXSU010000267.1 GCA_017525435.1 Victivallales bacterium | reverse complement strand
CAGATGTGCTACTGGCCGGCCTACCGCGCCAACCGCTTCGCGAACCTCAGGCCGCTCTTTGACATGCTGATGCGCTGGCGTCCCGTCCTTCGCGAGAATGCGAAGTTCTACGTGGGCGTCGAGGATGGCTACATGCTGCCACATGCGGTGGACGACCGCTGCGTTTGCATGGGCGGCTTCTGGCCTGGCACCACCGACCACGCCAGCGCCTGCTGGATGGCGCAGATGATGTTCGACTACTACGACTACACTGGCGATGTGGAGTTCCTGCGGGACTACCTCTACGAGTTCATGTGCGGCCTGATGAAAGTCTATGTCGCGTTGATGGAAGAGAAGCCGGATGGCACGCTCACGCTGCCCCTGACCACCTCGCCCGAGTACCGCGAGGGGGCGCTGGACGCCTGGGGCGCGGACTCCAGCTTCCAGCTCTCCAGCGTGCATCGTCTGAACCGCAACCTTCTGCGGTCGGCGAAGCTTCTGGGTAAGGAACCCGACCCGGTGTGGCTCAAGATTGCGGAGAAATTGCCGCAGGTCACGCTGGTCGGCAAGCCCGGCGAGGAGGAAATCGGCCTCTGGAAGGATACCGAATTGGAGTTCAGCCACCGGCACCACTCGCATCTGGCGTGCATCACGCCCTTCGGCACCATCAATCCGAATGACCCGCAATGGAAGGACACCGTGGAACGCGCCCGCATCCGCTGGATCCGCAAGGGCATGGGCGAATGGACCGGCTGGAGTTTCCCCTGGGCGTCGATGCTCCATACCCACCTCAATTCTCCGAACATGGCGCAATTCCTCTTCCGCGCCTGGAAGGACGCCTTCTTCAACTGGGGCGGTAGTTTCGACTACCTCCCCGCCTACAAGGGCTTTGGCGAAGAGGAAATCACCGGCCGCGAGGTGATGCAGATGGACTCCGGCATGGGCATGGTCAATGCCCTCCAGGAGATGATGCTCTGTCCCGATGGCGACGACCAGCTGCTGCTCTTCGGCGGCATCGCACCTCGGCAGGACGCCGCGATTGAGGCGTTCCCCGCGCCTGGCGGCTTCAAGGTCACGGCGCAATGTCGTGATGGGAAGGCGACCGCCGTGAGCGTGAAGGCCACGCGTCCCGGAACCGTGCGCATCCGACTGCGGGACGGGCGGGTGCTGGAACACGCCTTTGCGTCGTCCGGCGAAACTGCCACGTTGCTGTAATTACCATGTTCTACTCCACGGTTGAAATCCATCTTGGGCGGCTTCAGGAGAATTTCCGCAGGCTAAAGGCCTTCTTCCCGCGCCAGACGCTTGCGCCGGTCATCAAGACCGATGCGTATGGTCACGGCATTCTGCCATGTGCGCATGCCTTGGAGGCGGCGGGCGCCACGCATCTGTGCGTGTATTCCATCGACGAAGCCACGCAACTGCGGGCGGATGGCGTGAAGGCACGCATCTTCACTCTGGGTGGCGTGCTCTTCCCGGAGGAGATTCCGACGGCCGCAGCATTGGAAAACACCACGATTTCGGTGTGGCGGCGCGAGACCATCCAGGCGCTCTCGGACTATGCCGCCGCACATCGCAAGTGCCTTGGGATTCACCTCAAGATCGACACCGGAATGAGCCGCCTTGGCTTCTTCCCCGCGGAGGTGCCTGAGGTCGTAAAGTTCATTGCGGGGCTCCCCGGACTGAAGCTCTGCGGCGCTTTCACGCATCTGGCCTCGGCGGACGTGCCGGAGTCGGAGCATTGCTTCAAGCAGTACGAGCGCTTCAAACAGGCCATCGCGGCGTTGCCCGCAGATGCCACCGAAATCCACATCGACGCGTCGCCAGGGCTGATGCGTGGCGTAGGGCTGGAGTTCCCCTACGCGCGGCCGGGCATCATCACCTACGGCTACGGCCACAGCCAGTTCCATCCGGAACTGAAGCTTCAGCCGGTGATGGAATACAAGAGCCGTCTGGCCTCTGTGAAGGTGGTTCCCGCAGGAGAGACGGTCTCCTACGGCGGAAGGTATGCCATCGAGGGAGAGCCACAGCGTCTGGGCGTGGTCCCTGTGGGCTATGGCTACGGCTACGACCGCAGGTTTGGCGAACTCGGCGCGCCGGTGCTGGTGCGTGGAAAACGCGTTCCGCTTCGCGGTCGCGTCTGCATGGGGATGTTCATGGTAGATTTGACCAAAGTGCCAGAGGCACAGGTTGGTGACGAGGTGGTGCTGCTTGGACATCAGGGCGACGAATGCATCGGCGTGGAGGAACTCACCGATCTCCTTCATACCACTCAGCACGAGCCGCTGTGCAACATCGGCAAGGAGCCACATCGAGTCTTTTTGGATAATTAGCGATTAGCAATTAGCAATTAGCAATTAAGGAAGGAATTAAAATGGCGAAGAAATTCCATTTGCTGCGGTGGCTTTTTGGCGGCGGCGTGATTACGGTGATTGTGGTCGTTGCGATCATACTGCTGGTGTTGAACGCGAGCTTGGGCACGATTGTCCAGAAGGCGGTCACGACCTTCGGACCGAAGTTGACCGGCACGGACATCCAGGTGGAGAAGGTGAAGCTCTCGCTTCTACGCGGTGACCTGAAGGTGACGAATCTCGTGATGGGCAATCCCGAGGGCTACAACACGCCGTCGATTCTGGAAATCGGCGAATTGCACGTGAAGCTGGACCCGCTGACCGTCTTCAAAGACACGATTCATGTAAAGCTGGTGGACATCCAGTCTCCGCAGGTCACCTACGAGGTTGGTTTGGGCAACTCCAATGTCGGCACGCTTTTGGACACGCTTTCCAAGGGCGAGGAGGCCGAAAAGAAGGCTGAGGAGGAGCAGAAGGTCGAAGAAGAGGGCGGAAAGCGCGTGGTGATCGACAAGGTGAATGTCGTGGACGGTTCGATTCATTTGGCCGCGAAGATTACGGGCGGCCATGCTCTGCCGGTGCCGCTGCCGACGATTACCTTGACGGACATCGGCAAGACCAAGGAGGAAAAGCAGGCCGAGGCGGAAACGGCGGAAACGGCGAAGACGGAAGGTGCCGAGGAGCCCGCGAAGGCGAAGGCCGAGGGCGAATCGGCGGTGGCGGCTACGCGCGAGGTCCTCACGAGCATCTTCAGTTCCACCGTCACGGCGGTCAAAAACAGCGCATCGGATGCCGCCGGCGCGGTCGTGGACGGCGTGAAAAATGCCGCCGACGCGGCGGCCGAGGGCGTGAAGAACGCCGCCGACGCTGCCGTGGAAGGCGTGAAGAACCTCTTCGGCGGAGACAAATAGCCCGCAATTGCCACAGACCGTCGGCGAGGCGCCGACGCAACATCATTCCGCTGGCGAGGCGCCAGCGCTACATCCCTCTTCGTCGGCGAGGCGCCGACGCAACATCCCTCTCCGTCGGCGAGGCGCCGACGCTACATCCCTCTTCGTCGGCGAGGCGCCGACGCTACATCATTCCTCATTCCTCATTCCTTATTTTAAAAGATGTCTCTTTCCTGTGGTTTTGTCGGGCTGCCGAATGTCGGCAAGTCCACGTTGTTCAATGCGTTGTCGAATGGCAAGGCAGCGGCGGAGAACTTCCCGTTCTGCACCATCGAGCCGAACACGGGCATCGTGCCGGTGCCGGATCCGCGCATCCAGAAGTTGGTTGATTTGGAGAAGTCCAAGAAGGTCGTTCCCGCCACGATGAAATTCATCGACATCGCGGGACTGGTCGAGGGCGCGAGCAAGGGCGAGGGGCTGGGCAATCAGTTCCTCTCGCACATCCGCGGCGTGGATGCCGTGGCGCACGTGGTGCGGGCGTTCAAGGACCCCGATGTCACGCATGTCAAGGAGAGTCTCGACCCCTGCCGCGACCTGGACCTCATCATCACCGAGTTGATGTTGGCGGACCTGGAGATGCTGGAGCAGAAGCTCGCCAAGGCGAAGAAGGCCAGCCGCGGCGCGGCGCCGACGCCGGACTCCAAGCTCGACCTCGAACTCACCGAGCGCTTCCTCAAGAGCCTTGAGGCCGGCGAAATGCCACAGTATGACCACGATAGCGAGGACGAGATGCGTCTGGCCAAGCAGATGCAGCTGCTGACCTTGATCCCCGCATTCGTCGTCGCCAATACCGACGAGGAGACCTACAAGTCTTTCGGGAAGGACGATTTGACCAAGGCGTTGGTCGCCAAGGCCGCGGGGCTGGGCATGGAGGTCGTGCCGGTCTGCGCCAAGTTCGAAGCCGAGTTGCAGGAGATGGACGCCGAGGACGCCAAGACCTTCCTGGAGGACCTCGGCGCCACCGAGAGCGGCCTGGAGCGCGTGATCCACACCGGCTACCGGATGCTCAACTACATCACTTTCTTCACCACCGGACCGGACGAGACACGCGCCTGGACGGTCACCAAGGGCGCGACTGCCCCGCAGGCGGCAGGCAAGATCCACACCGACATGCAGCGCGGCTTCATCCGCATGGAGGTCATCTCCTACGACGACCTGATGACCTACGGCGGCTGGAACGCGGCCAAGGAGGCCGGCAAACTGCGCATCGAGGGCAAGGAGTACATT
>JAFXSU010000033.1 GCA_017525435.1 Victivallales bacterium | reverse complement strand
GTCTGAGTCCACGAGGTCCCAGTTCAGCCAGCCACCGAGATGTGCGCAGACAATAGTGAGGCCAGGAATTCGTTCGGCAAGGCGTGCGAAGTCTGCCGGCCAGGAATTCTGTTCTTGGCTGAAGTAGGCGACATCCGCTCCGGCGTGGAAGAAAGCGGGCAGTTCTTCGTCTCGCATAGCCTGCCACATCGGGTCGAATTTTGGGTCTAGCGGGCGAAAGCCTTGGTATTCGGGATGGAATTTGATACCATATAGGCCCAGTTTCTTGATGCGGTGAATTTCCTCCAATACCACAGCCATCGGCGCATTCGGGAAGATTCCGCCCAACGAGAGGTGTGGCCAGTGATTGAGTCCGGCTACCCAGTCGTTCACCGAACGCATCTGGTGCTCGTTGGTGACCACTGGGCAGTTCATCCAGCCGGTGTAGCCATATCGGAATGCCGTGGCCTCTTGGCTGACAGCGGTGCCCTGCGTGAAGGTCGGCAGTTCATGCGCCAGGTGCCTGAGATGCTCGAGTGCGCGCTCTGCAACCTTGTCTGGAAAGATATGCGTATGGGAATCGAAGATTAGCATGTTATGTTTTGCACGCAAAAAAGCCCTGACTCTCGGGCGAGAATCAGGGCAAATTGGTACCGGGCATAGGACTCGGACCTATGACACGTGGATTATGATTCCACTGCTCTACCAACTGAGCTAGCCCGGCTCGGAAAACGCTTTAATATAACAAGATTTTCGCAAATCGCAAATGGGAGGATGGAAAAAACGCGCGTTTTCTGTCGAAAAGCATCAGATGTTGCCCAGGAAGACATTCGGGAAGCCACGACTGATGGCTAGGTCCCGAATGGCATAGAGGGTTGTCGCAGGGGTACGGGGAATTCGACAGTGGTAGGCCGGATGGTAGGCGCTGAAATGCAGGGGAGTCTCGCGTCCGAGGAGCGCGTCCACCCAATCCAGCCACGTGGAGATTTCTTCCAAGTCGTCGTTTTTGCCGGGGATGACCAACGTGGTGACCTCCAGATGCACGCCGAGAAGGCGTAGCTTTTCCAACGAATGTAGTACGGGATCAAGGGAAGCTTGACACATTTTGTCATAAAATGACTGAGAAAATCCTTTCATGTCGATATTTGTCGCATCAATCAGAGGATACAAGTCGTCGGCCGCATCATCTGCAATATAGCCGTTGCTGACCAAGATATTCTTCATGCCTGCGGAGTGTGCGAGTCGTGCGATGTCGCAAAGATATTCCGCAAAGACAGTTGGTTCGTTGTAGGTGTAGGAGATGGATGGGCAGTGATGTTGAAGTGCCAGTTCGACAATTTGTTCGGGCGGAATCCAGGTCTCCAGTTCATCGTCGGCGTATGCGCCCCTGGAGAGGGAGTCATTTTGGCAGAAGACGCAACCGAGGTTGCAACCGAAGGTGCCGAAGGAAAAGGTTTTGCTACCAGGCAGAAACTGCGCCAGTGGCTTCTTTTCAATGGGATCGATGGCCAACGAGACGGGGCGCCCGTATGCCAGGGAGAAGAGTTCGCCGCCACGGTTTTGGCGCACGGCGCAATATCCACAGTGACCATCAGGAATGATGCAGTGGCGGGGGCAGAGTTCGCAGCGGACTGCGGTGCTTTCGGTGGAGGTCCACCATTTGGCAGTAGCGAGGCGCGTCATCGCGCGGTCTCCTGGAAGGCGTGGACGGTGAAGACCTGGAGTTCGGTTTTGGGGGATTGCCATGCATTCCATGGCAGGCCGGCCTTCTCCGCGCAAAGGTATCCCATGAAGGATTCCAGATCAGGAAGTTGTTCCCATACCTGTGGCAAAAAGAGACCGCTACGGAAGCCTTGTCGCACGGTGACACCATGCTTGCCCGGAACAATTGCGTCGGCGGAGGCGATTTTGCGCATCGGCGAGAGTACGGAGATTTCGATATCCAGCTCTGAAAGTTCATCGACAGTGACGGCAGGGAAGCGCGGATCCTCGAAGGCCGCGAGTTTCGCGTATTCGGCAACGGCCTTATAGAGTGGCATCCGTGCGGCGGTGGTGCCGATGCATCCACGCAGCCTGCCTTGCTTGTGAAGAGTCACGAAGACGGCGGCGGGCTGGAGCAGTGCATCGTCCTGTGGCGGTTCGGGAGGAGTGCCGTTGCCAGTCAGTTCATCTTGGATGGTCTGGCGGGCGAGTTTCAGAAGGTAGTTTTGCTGTGCTGTCGCGAGGGCGAACTCCGGCTCTGCACTGCCACCAGAGGCGGACTTTTTCACGAAGAGCATCGAGGCGTAGCCGACGACGCGTGCATCGTCTCCGGAGACATCGCCGGAGTTGCCCTGCCGTAGCACTGTGCATTGGCTGGCACCGTGCATTTGTGCCCAGACGATGGCGGTACCCAGTCCGCCAGCCGAGCAAATGGGCGTCTCGACGCCAAGTTCGCGTTCCCATGGACCCTGAGACTGCCAGCGGCAAAGCCCCTCCAAATCAAAGTGTTGGGCGAATGTGACGGTCTGGGCATCCAGTTTGCGGGCAGTTTGGGCGGTGGGATAATGCGAGAGGTCGGTGCTGGAGAGGACAAGGATGCGGCGGTTTCCACGATGTTCTTCCAGCAATTCTGCAAGGCGATGGCAGTGTTCCGGGGTGGCTTCGCCAAAGAGAATCGGAACAATCTTGAAGTCTTTCGCCACGGTTTGCAGGAAGGGCAACTGCACTTCGATGGAGTGCTCCTGGCGGTGGACGTGGTTGTTGACTACGAACCGCTCGTCCGCCGAATGAAGCGCCTCTGAGAGTTCCAGGTCCACGGGGACGTCGCCCAATGGCGTGCGGAAGGCGGTAAAGTCGCAGAGGACGCCAATGATGCCTGGTGCGTTGGCACCGAAATCATGGCCAATTACAATCACAGTGTCGAAGGTGGCCTTGGAGAGTGCCTTGAAAACCGGCGCGGCGATGTCGGCGGAATAGACATAACCCGCATGTGGCACTGCCGCGGCGAGGATCTCGTCGGTGCCATTGTAGGCGGGGGCATTTGCCAGACGAGTCTGGATTTCTTGGCGAAGAGCCTCGGCGTTTCTTTCGTAGAAGCTGCCGGCCACTCGTGCCGGGCGGATGTTTTCCTGACGGTTCATGGATTTTGGTGGTTATGGTGCAGGAAAGGTACAATGGATATATTGTAATACCTCGCGGGAAAATTACCATACGGCGTTCGCGCGGGAGCGTGCCCTTGCCAAACCGGAATTGGCGCGCGGGGGGATGGGACCGCGCGGGAGCGCGCCCTTGCCAAACCGGAATTGGCGCGATGTCATCTTTTGCCCATGATGATATCACCCATTTCATGGCATCGTTGGTAAAGCGTTTTGCGGTCGAGTTTTGCAGAGGATGGTGCGTACAACGACAGGAAAAGCATTCGCCCTTCCGCACATAGTAGTTCTTGATTGCGACTAGGATGCCAGCGGGGGACAAAACCTTCAGGGTGTAAAACAATAAATGACCCGCCGCCAACGAAAATGGCATTTCCGCAAGCCTTTTCACAGGGGCTCATAAAAGTACTCACACCGGCTCCGCCTGGTCCAAGCCGGGAAGCGCTGTCTAGGGCTTGCTGCCATTCGGCACTATCCGGTTGCCAGCTTCGGGAACACTGGAATGGTTCGAGGACTGGTAACTCAAGCAATGCCGGGTTGCCATACGCATGCCAAGTTCGTTCCAGAAAAAGGATGCTGCGCAGACAGGTGAAGAATTTGCGGTTTTGTTGGCGAAGCCAGGCTCGCATGGGATTCTCTTCAATATATCGCCGAAATGCCGCAAGCTGACCGACCTTCATCACAATCCAGTCATGCCAAATCGGCTCGAAAATCGGAATGTCGGTAAATTGTTCTGGAAAGACACTTCGGAACTCCGTTTCCAGTGCTTTGATGAGCAACCTAACAAGTACGCGCAGCGATACACGCTTTTCAATCTCACGGATTTTGATGATCAAATGCAGATGGTCTGGCATGATAACGAAAAAGCGTATCGGCTCAATGCAATACCAGGTTTTGTGATAGTTCAAGATCACGTGCAAGAAGGCCCGGGTGATGGCATTCTTCTGAATTTTGCCATCTTGAAGCATCGAAAAGGCTGGAAGCCCTATGCGGCACTTGATCATTACCATGTAGAAGAAAGGTTTTTTGTAATCAAAGCCTTGAAGCTGTGCCATTGGTTTTCTCCGATTTTTTGGGAAAAAACATAATATGGCTGCAGATTTGAAGATTGAAAGAAAAAGGATATATATTCCTGGAAAATAATAGATTGTCATATTATTTTGGAAGCTTGGTTCGCAGGGGGCGGATGGGTTCGCGCGGGAACGCGCCCTTGCCAAACCGGAATTGTTGATTCGCAGTAAGACGCGAATCTTTCACCTCACGCCTTCAACTTGGTGGCAGGCCACGAAATGCCCGATGGTGGTTTCGCGGCGCGGAGGGAGGGTGTTGCGGCATACATCGGTGGCTTTGGGGCAACGCGGTGCGAAGGGGCAGCCCGAAGGGGGATTCAATAGGCTGGGAACTGTCCCTGGAATACTGGAGAGTTTTTTTGGGTCGTTCTGGAGGCTGGGAATAGATGCCAAAAGCCCTTGCGAATAAGGATGGAGCGGGTGGTTGAATAGTTCTTGCGCGGGGGCTTCCTCCATGATGCGCGAACCGTACATCACGATAACACGAGTGCACATCTCCCAAATCACACCAAGATCATGGGTGATGAGCAGCAACGCACGCGGTTTGGCGGAATCTTCGGTGACTTGGTGCAAAAGGTCGAGTATTTGCGCCTGGATGGTGACGTCCAATGCGGTTGTAGGCTCGTCCGCGATGACCAGTTGAGGTTCCAGAAGCATCGCCATAGCAATCATCACACGCTGGCGCATGCCACCGGAGAGTTCGAAGGGGTATGCTTTGGCGCAGCGTTCCGCATCAGCGATGCCGACGCGTCGTAACCAATCCAGCCAGAGCGCACGGCGTTCGGGAGCGGGCTGGTCTCGATGAAGGCGAATGACCTCATCGAGTTGTTCACCAATGCGGTGGAGCGGCGAGAGGGCGGTCATGGGCTCCTGGAAGATTACGCCGATCTCCTGCCCACGCAGTTTCCGCAGTTCCGGCAAGGGGAGGGTGGTCAGGTCACGTCCTGCGAACTCGATTTGTCCGGAGACGCGTCGCCCAGGCGGTGAGGGCACCAGTCGCGGGATGGACATGGAGGTCACGGACTTGCCGCAGCCGGATTCACCTACCAGTCCCAGTGCCTCGCCTGCGTCCAGGTGGAACGAGACCTGGTTCACGGCATGGACCACGCCGTCATCGGAGTCAAACTCCACAGTGAGGTCGGTGACTTGGAGGAGGTGAGACATTAGCAATTAGCATTTAGCAATTAGCAATTAGCAATGGGGCTGCGCTTGCTCAATCTAGGTGAGAAGCGGCTTGTACCCAATAGGGCGAGTGCAGTTTTCTGCACTCGCCCTGATCGGATTATCGAACTTCAAACCCCAAGGTTACTTTTTCTTGGTGGCCTTCTTCGCGGCGGGTTTGGCGGCCTTGGCCTTCTTTGTGGCTTGGGCGCGGGCCTTTTCAAGGAAGGCGTACATCGCCTCGATGTTGCCGGGGGCGATGCGCTTGTAGTAGTCGTGGTATTCCAGCTTGGAGGCGGCCGCCTCGTCGATGATGACGGTCACGTTTGGATGGAGCTGGAGTGCGGAGGAGGTGTTCATCGTGGTGATGGGGCCTTCCAACATGCCCTTGATGGCGTCGGCCTTGTTGGCGCCGAAGGCGATCATCAGGACTTCCTGGGTGTCCAGGACCGTGCCAACGCCCATGGAGAGTGCCCAACGCGGGACCTGCGACTCGTCACCGCCGAAGAAGAGGTTCGCATTGTCGGTGATGGTGGACTGTGCGAGGGTGATCATGTGGGTGCGGCTGGTGAGGGAGGTGCCGGGCTCATTGAAGCCGATGTGACCGTCACGGCCGACGCCGACGATCTGGAGCTTGATGCCACCGAGGGCTTCCATGGCGGCCTCGTAGCGTTCGCATTCGCGGTCGATGTCATCGGTGAGACCATCGAGGACGTCGATGTTTTCCTTCTTGATGTTGATGTGATTGAAGAGCCTGGTGTCCATGAAGTTGCGATAGCTCTGCGGGTGATCCTTCTGGAGGCCGATGTACTCGTCCAGGTTGAAGGTATGGACATCGGAGAAGTCGATTTCGCCACGCTTGTAGCCCTTGACCATCTCAGCGTAGAGTCCTTCCGGAGTGGTGCCGGTGGGCAGGCCCAGAACCTTCGCCCGGCAGTTGTTGATGCGGTCCTTGACGATCTTGTAAGCTTCTTTGGCGACTTCCTGCTTGTTTTTGCAGATGATGACGTTCATGGATGAACTACCTTCTTTTCGGTTGGGGTTGAGTTGTGCGGAGAAAGAGCCCGCAATGGAAAATTTGTTTTAATGTAATGCCAAAGTGCCACGCAGTTTGCGCGAGTGGCTATTTTTTGTTGGAGATTTCAGTCTCAATTGGCTATTTGTGATGGATGACCTGCGCCTTGACGAGTTTCCGCAACATCGGGAGGTCCATTTTGCGTAGGATGTCGGGGAGCGTGTAGGAGAGCGGTCGTCGGTAGGGATAGCCGTCCTCGACCATCTCCAGCCAGGAGTCGGGACCATCTTCCAAAGTCACGGAGGCGAAGCGCGTTCCGGCGATGGTTGCGGCCAGAAGGGCGGGGACGCAACCCTGGCCCTTGGCCTCCAGATGGATGCGTTTGGCGACTTTCTCCAGTAGTGCGAGGGCGCAGAGGATATCCTTGACCTTGCCGCCCAGATACGGCTCGTCGAACATCATTCCAAGGCCGGCGTAGTGATAGTCAAACTGGTACTCGTCAAAGAAATTCCGCATTTCGACAGGCCAGTCGCCGTTGGTGGGCGTCACTTCGCCGACACCGCGGACATCCAGGCCGTAGAGCGCGCGTTTGGCGTTCGGCCTACGCCAGCGCAGTTCCTGGCTGGAGTCGAGATGTGGGATGTAGAGGGTGACATCGGGGGAGAGTTCGGGGATGTGGTACCAGTCGTGGAGCGTGAAGAGCTTGAGGACGGCCATCACTCGGCCGGGTTCGGTCTCCAGTGCGAAGCGGGATTGCCAGAGGCAGCCGCCGTATTCACCAGAGGGCCGTCCAATGCGGAAGTAGGGCGCCTCGACTTTGCCCAATTTCAGGCAACGGGAGAGTTCCCTGGCGGCTGCTTCTCTGGTAAGCGGTTTCTGAAGGGCGACCTGCCGGTGCGCCTCCTCGACCAGCAGGTCGTGCATGAACTTCTGCCCAGGCAGGAATTTTACCTGGCCCTTCGGGGTGGCCGCGATCTCGTCGTGGGGCATGACTTGGATGTCGCCTTCGCCCTTCGGTGGCTTCACGCCGGCGTATTTGCAGAAGAAGCGCGCCCCGGCCTCGCGGAGGAACTGCGAAAGCGAGTGGTCGCCCTTGCCCATGTAACGCTCGACCGTGCCGGGGACGCCGAGGAGCCGGTGGATTTTCACCAGTTCGGCCTCCGCTTCGTCCAGTCCACGCGGGTCAAAGAAGTCGTTCTTCTCGCCAAGGAGAAGTATGGGTTTGGGACCGGCGGCAATGAGAAAATCCACCATCTCCAGCCCCTGTGCCAAGGCGGTGGGCGGCATCTGTTCGGCGTCAATGGGCAGCTCGTTCTCGACATTGCGCAGCCAGGTGGTGATGTAGCAGGATGGGGCGGACATCGTGATGCGGTCGTCCACCGCCGTCACCCACGTGGTCAGCGTACCGCCGCCGGAGGTGCCGTGGACGCCGACGCGCGTGGCATCCACCTCCGGCCGTGCGAGCAGATAGTCCAGTCCGCGTACGGCGTCGTAGGTTCGCCAGGCTCCGAACCACTCGCCGAGCAGAATGGCCTGCTTGCTGAGCATGTTGTGCTGGGCGCAGGGATTCCAGACTTCGCCAATCGGCGTGTCGAGCATCTGCTGGCGTTCACCCTGACCTACGGGGTCGATGGCCAGCACCGCGAAGCCCGCCTTCGCGAGGGCAATCGGGGCCCTTTGGTAGTCGGGGTTGCTCTTTCCTTCATTGCTGTGCCCGCACAGGAAGAGCACCGCCGGAACCTTGTCCTTGCGTTTCTTCGGCAGATATAAGTTGCCGGTCACGGGATAACTCGGACGGCTGTAGTAGATGACCTTCTCCAGCGTGTATTGGGGGAAGTCCAGCGTGCCAGTGACCACGGCATTCAGCGGACTCTTCTTCGCAGGAAAATGGAAGCACGAGCGTGCCTTCTTCCTGACCTCGGCGACATACGCCTCCGCATCCGCACGGCTCTTCAGCGCGGCGATGCGTTGCGCACGTTCGGCGTGGACGTTGCGTACTTTCTCCAGGTAGAACTCCTGAACCGAATTGCCGTAAAGTGGAATCATAAGTTATTTATTATTAGCATGTTGCTTATGATTAAACGCCCGCCGCATAGAATACGGCGGGCGATGCGGGGCTGTAATCGAAAGTTAAAATTGCAGTATTTTAGCGTTACTTATTTCCCGACTGCGGTGATGCTGTCGAGAACCAAAAGGTTGTCCTTGGCGGATTTGGGTTTGAATTCGATGATAACATTTTCGCCGGTGGCTGCCACCTGAAGGATGAGATAAGGCGCGTCATCGTGTTCTTTGGACATTCCGTAGTCCAGGACTTTCACCTTGTCCATGGAAGGGGTGGAAGTGAAAAGCTTCTCGGCCGTGCCAGCATAGGCACCTGCGGCTTTTGAGCTGCTCCACAGGCTGGGGTCGGACCATTTCTTGCTTTCAACCTTTCGGAAGATGCTTTCAAGGGCCTGGGCCTGCGCGGAGTTCAGGACGGCGTCTTGCGTTATCTCGGCTTGAGCCGCCTTGCGGGGTCTGAATTGCCAGAAGAAGAGGCCAGCGGCGATGACGAGCAGGGCGACTGCGATGAGAGCTTTTTTCGATTGATCCATGATATTGGTTCCGTTTCTTTGAGGTGGTTAGAAAAACAAAGGGTAGAATCTTATTGAATGCAAATTGCAATGCCAAAATTGCAACTTTCCACGCAAAGCGAAGACATTTGCAAAGAAGCGTGGATATGCAAACGCCCGCCGGAGGCTGGAGCATCCGTCGGGCGAGATGGTTTCATTCCATGTGGAACTTAGTAGTAGGTCCTGAAGTCTTTCACGTCAATCCCCGACTGGGCAACGCTTTCGAAGACATATTTGCCGTTCTTGTTCTTGATCAGGGAGACGGAGATGCACTTCTCGTTGGAGCCGACCTTGAGAGTCATGACGGTGATGGCGTGGTT
>JAFXSU010000266.1 GCA_017525435.1 Victivallales bacterium | reverse complement strand
GTCCCAACCGTCCCAACCGTCCCAACCGTCCCAACCGTCCCAACCGTCCCAACCGTCCCAACCGTCCCAACCGTCCCAACCGTCCCAACCGTCCCATCTTGTGAGGGTGGGGACAGACACCGGACAAAGAGCATGGGATGCTTTCTCGCACAATGCATTTGCTCCACGCGATAAAGTTGTCCAAAATTGTCCAAAGTTTCCTAGAATTGTGCTATATTATACAAATTACGACAATTTTGTCTATTTAACGGAGAACAACTATGAATCGCACAGTGACGCTGGACAAAGTCCGCAACATTGGTATTATGGCGCATATCGATGCGGGAAAAACGACCTGCACGGAGCGTATTCTCTATTATACAGGGCGCACTCACAAGCTGGGTGAGACGCACGATGGCTCGGCAACGATGGATTTCATGCCGGAGGAGCGTGAGCGCGGCATCACCATCCAGAGCGCAGCCACGACCTGCGTCTGGCACGAGAACATGATCAACATCATCGACACTCCCGGCCACGTGGACTTCACTGTGGAGGTCGAGCGCTCGCTGCGCATCCTGGACGGCGCAATCGGGCTCTTCTGCGCGGTCGGCGGCGTGGAACCGCAGTCCGAGACAGTCTGGCACCAGGCCACCAAATACAATGTCCCGCGCATCTGCTTCGTAAACAAGATGGACCGCACCGGCGCGGACTTTTTTGCGGTGGTTGACCAGATCCACGACATCCTAGGTGCCAATGCGGTGCCGATTTGCATCCCGATGGACCAGGGGCCCGACTTCCACGGCATCATCGATCTGGTCAAAATGTGCCAGGTGCGCTATGTCGAGGACAAGAAGGGCACCTATCCCGTGGACGAGCCGCTCGCCGAGGAATATCGCGACTACGCCGAGAAGTGGCGCAAGTGTCTCATCGAGGCCGCCGCCGAACTCGACGACACGCTGATGGACAAGTACCTCTCCGACGAACCCATTTCCGAAGACGAACTCGTCGCCGCCATTCGCCAAGGCACCCATCAGCAGAAGATCTTCCCCGTTCTCTGCGGAACCGCCTTCCGCAACAAGGGCATCCGTAGATTGCTCAACGCGGTGGTGGACTACCTCCCCAGCCCCCTCGACCTCCCCGCCGCCACCGGCACCACACCGGACGGTGCCACCGTGGAACGCCCCGCCGACGACAATGTGCCGACGACCGCGCTGGCTTTCAAGGTCGTCAGCGACAATGCGGTAGGCAAACTGGTCTATGTGCGCGTCTATTCGGGCAAGCTGGAATCCGGAACATATATCTACAACTCCACTAAGAAGAAGCAACAGCGTATCGGCCGCATCTTCCGAATGCATGCGAATCATCAGGAGATCATCGACACTCTCTTCGCGGGTGAAATCGGCGCTCTCGTCGGGCTTGCGGATACCGTCACCGGCGACACCCTCTGCACCGAAGACGCCCCCATTGCGCTGGAGAACATTTCCTTCCCCACTCCAGTCATCTCCATCGCCGTCACCCCAAAATCTCATTCCGACCGCGACAAGTTGATGATTGCCCTGGGCAAGCTCGCCGAAGAGGACCCCACTTTTACCGTGCGCGTGGATCCCGAGACCGAGGACACGGTCATCTCCGGCATGGGCGAATTGCACCTGGACATCATTCTCACCCGCCTGAAGCGCGAGTTCAAAGTCGAGGTCTCCGCAGGCGCTCCCGAAGTCGCCTACCGCGAGACCATTGGCAAGAAATACTCCCACGAGGAACGTCTCAAGAAACAGACGGGCGGACATGGCCAATTCGCACACATCCTCTTCGACATCGAGCCGCAAGAGCCAGGTGCTGGCTACGAGTTTGTCAACGAGGTCAAGGGCGGTGACATCCCGAAGGAGTACATTCCCGCCATTGAAAAGGGCTTCAAGGAGGCGATGGAATCCGGTCCCAAGTGCGGATGCCCCTGCGTGGACTTCAAAATCACCCTTACCGATGGCTCGTTCCACCCCGTGGACTCCTCCGAGATGGCCTTCCGAGCCTGCGCTGTCGCGGGCTTCAAGACCGCCTTCGCAAAGGCTGACCCCGTCCTGCTGGAGCCGATCATGAAACTGACGGTCTCCACCCCCGAGGAATACGCTGGTTCCATCACCGGAAACCTTTGCGGACTGCGGGGACAGGTGCAGGGCATGGAAAAGGTCGGGCGCAACCAGCAGATTCATGCGCTCGTTCCGCTCTCGAATCTCTTCGGCTATACCAGTACCCTCCGAAATATGACCCAGGGCCGTGCGGGCTTCAATATGGAATTCGCCTACGACGCACCCGTGCCAGCCGCCATCGCTGAGAAAGTCGTCGAAGAGCGCCGCAAGCAACGCGCCAATAAAGGTTAGAGGTCAGAGGTCAAAGGTTAGAGGTCAGAGGTTAGAGGTCAAAGGTCAGAGGTTCTAAGAGTCTGAGAGCCAAGAGCCGAAATCCGAGAACCTCGACCTGCGCCGCCCTGGTTATTTTTAGCAACTATCTTATTATAAACAAGTAATAACAAAACGCAACATCAGAATCTTATTTCCGCCTCCCCAGCAGCCCTACGAGATAGAGGAAGAGGTTGATGAAATCCAGATACAGTCCGAGGGCGGCCAATACCGCCAGCGTGCCTTTTCCGTCATCGGCGGCACCGAAACGTCGAATCTGCTGGCTGTCGTAAGCCACCAGTCCGGTAAACACCAGCACGCCGATGCAACTGACGACGAATTCCATCGCCTCGCTTTGCAGGAAGATATTCACAATTCCGGCCAGAATCAGTCCGACGAGCGCCATGATGCAAAGACTTCCCATCGAAGTCAGGTCACGCTTCGTGAAGTTCCCGTAGAGGCTCATCACCCCGAAAATTCCGCCAGTCACGGCAAAAGCCCCCGCCAGCGACTCCTTGGTGTAAACTAGGAAAATCACGGAGAGCGTGAAGCCGTTGAGCGCGGCATAGGCAAGCATGGAGAACTCCGCCACGACCGTCGACATTTTGTGTGCCAGAAAATTCAGCACCATCACCACCACGATTTCCGCGATCATCGCCGGCCACATCCAGACGACAATCTGTTCCGGCGCAAGCGTGCTGACGGTCCACCATGAACAGCCCGCCGTGACCAGAAGTGCGACGCACATCAGACCATAGACCTTGTTGACAAAAGAGGTCACGGACGCCGCGCGCTCAGGCGCATAGCCCCCGAACTCATCGTAGTTCTCGACATTCTGCTGGTATTCTTCTGGAATCTGGATTTTCATGGTCGTTCCTCCAAGTTTCAAAAAAGTAGTTTTGTGCTAATATAACTGTTTTTCAGCAAATTGGCGTATGTTGATACGACACTAGTTTTGCAAGGATTCTTTCGGCGATTGCCGCCATTCCGGCATTGCCGGGGTGTCCCGCCACGCCGCTGTGTTTGAAAAGCCCGATTGCCTTCATCTCGTCTTGCGTGCCCAAATCGGAGAGTTTCACCAACGGTGCCCCCAGTTCGGCGGCGGCCTCCGCAATGATGCGCTCCTTCTCCGGATTCGGCCAAAAGACATCCGTGACCAGAATCTTTGCGTGGTCCCCCGCAAAGAACCGCACCATCGTCACAAAATGTGGCAACAGCGGATACTTCTCCATTGCCTCGGCACGAACATTTTCGCCAAGTCTGGCAATCACCAGGTCCGGATGCCAGGCGGCGGCCTCCTGATAGACCTCGGGGAGCACCGCATCGTCCCAGAAGTTCAGTTCCCAGTCGCCGATCTGCGCAATGCAACCCACCGCAGGGGATTCCTGCGACAAGCCCTTCAGCACCAGATGAACATAGTCATGGTCCGGGTCTGACGCCGCCATTCCGCAGTCGCCACGCAACCACCCAATCTGCGGACGATAGCCATGCAGGGTAATTGAGTTTCCAATGAAAAGCACTCGCCGCCCCGGAGCGTCTTTTGGTTGCAAAAAGAAGACATGCTCGTCATCTATCATCTGACGTGCGGCCGGCACCGTATTCTCCGCCTCGTAATTGCGCTCTGTGGTCATTTCGTTCTCCCCAAAGTGGAAATACGCATCATGAATTGACATGAAAAAATCCCACCGCCGTCAAACGACTGTGGGATTAAAATGGTCGGGGTGAGAGGATTCGAACCTCCGACTTTCACGTCCCGAACGTGACGCTCTAACCAGGCTGAGCCACACCCCGAAGATGATTGGATGGAAAGTCCTCTTAATGTAGCGTGTCAAACGTAAACTTCAAGCGTGCGGCGGGGAAATTCTACGTGAAATCCTCCCCGCCGTTTACGGTGACTTCCCCTATTACTGGGCAGCCTCGACCTGTTTGGCAGCCTTTTTGGCAAGTTTGGCTGCCCGGGCAGCACGCCGTGCATCGGAAAGCTCATTGCCGTCCTGCTTGGTATGCTTGTGCCAGTGGGCAACGATTGCCGTTGCAATGAAGATGGTGGAGTAGGTGCCGGAAATCAGGCCGAAGAACATCACCAGCGCGAAATCGCCGACGGCGCCGCCGCCGAAGATCAGCAGGCTGACCACCACGAACAAGGTGGTGATGGTGGTCAGGATGGTTCGGGAGAGGGTGTCGTTGATGGCCAGGTTCATCAGCTCGCGGTAGGTGATGTCGTTGCGCTTCTCCTGAGTCTCGCGAACACGGTCGAAGATGACGATGGTGTCGTTGAGCGAATAACCGATGATGGTCATCAGCGCGGCGATCACGGTCAGGGAGATCTGCCCGCCAAAGAAGACGACGAAGATGCCGGCAGAGACAATCACGTCATGGATGACTGCCGCAACTGCCGCCACGCCATAGCGGAACTCGAAGCGGAACGCCAGATAGACAATGATGGCGATGAAGGCGAGCAGCGCGGAGATAATGGAGTCCGTGCGGAATTTGCTGCCGACGGAGGGGCCGACTTGGTAGATGGAGGTCTGGGAGATCTTGCACTCCGGGAACTTGCTGTCCAAGGAGGCGCTGAACACGTTGGCATCCTCTTTGAGGGCAGAGACCACGATTTCAAGTTCCTTGGCACCGGACTGTCCGCGCTTGTAGCCGACCTTCACGTCGTCATAGCCCTTCTCAGAGGCGAGGAAGCTCCGGACGGCCGCCACATCAGGTTCCGCACCATCGCAGCTGTAGGTAATCTGGGTGCCGCCGGCAAAGTCGATTCCCATCACTGCACCGGACTTAAAGAGCGGTCCAAGAAGCCCAATGAGGATAAAGAGGGCAGAGAGGCAGAAGGCAGGCTTCATCCACTTGAAGAAATCGATCTTGGTGCCCGCCAGGCATGTCAGGCGCATCATCGAAATCTTCTTCAGCCAGTCGTTGTAGGTGAAAAGATCGAAGATGGCATGCGTCATGAAGAGCGCAGTGAACATCGAGGAGACGATACCGAAGGCGAGGGTGACTGCGAAGCCCTGGACGGTGCCGGAACCGTACTTATATCGGAAGAGTCAGGTCAGGAGCGTGGTCAGGTTGGAGTCGAAGATCGCCCAGAAGGCGTGCGCATAGCCGTCTTTGATGGCATTCGTCAGCGTCTTGCCGGTGGAGAGTTCCTCGCGGATGCGTTCAAAGATCAGGATGTTGGCGTCCACCGCCATGCCGATGGTCAGGATCATGCCGGCGATGCCAGGCAGGGTGATCGTTGCCTTCGTGAGAGACATCGTGCCCAGCACCAACACGGTGTTGACCAGAAGCGCCAGGTCGGCGACCACACCGCAGAAACGATAGTAGATGACCATGAAGACGAAAACCACGGCCAGACCAAGCAGCCCCGCAAAGAGGCCGCTTCTCACGGAGTCGGCACCCAGCGAAGGCTCCGTGCCGAATTCCGAAGAGATGTCGATGGAGACCGGCAGGTTGCCGGAGGAGATCACGCCAGCCAGACGGCGGGCCTCTTCGTAGGTGAAGGAGCCGGTGATTTCGGCGTTGCCACCGGTAATGGCGGTATTGATGCGGGGCGCGGAGTACACCGTGCCATCCAACATGATGGCCAGCAAGCGACCGACATTGGCGCCAGTGACTTCACCGAAGGCGGCCGCACCGCGGTCATTGAAGCTCAGGGCGACGGTCCATTGACCGTATTGGTTCACATTGGCATAGGCGGCCTTGACATCCGCACCACGCACGGCAGTGGGCTGGCGCTCCAGGAAGAGGGTCTCGGTGGTCTCCTCGCCATTGCGCTCGCTCATCACTTCGACGCGCATTACATCGGCCGGCGGCACGAAATTCGGGTCGGAGAGGTACTGCTGGAGCAGCGTGGCGTTCTGAGTGCTAACCAGATAGAACTCCAGTTTTGCGGCATCCTTGATGGTATTGCGGATGCCAGTCTTGTCCGCCTCGTCCACAGAGGGCATGCGGATGGAGATGTCGGTTTCTGAAATCGCCTTGATTTCGGGTTCGGTCACGCCAGACTTGTCCAGGCGGTTGCGGAGAATCTCAAGAATCTGGTCCCGAACAATTTCAACGGGGACATTTTCCGCCACCTTGCCCTTGTCGAAGGAAATGACGAACTCGGTACCGCCCTGGAGGTCAAGTCCCAGGTGGAGCTTGCCGGCGGTGCGATTGCGCACATAACGCAGAACAGTCTTGTTGTTGGCGTGGGTGGTGTGGGGGACTTTGATGAAATTGCAGAGACGAATCGAGCGGTGCTCGTTGTCACCCCGCCCCGCCAGTTCGACGATCTGATAGGGAGAAAGGGTGGTTCCCTCCGGCAACGGATTCCCGTTAAGATCCTGCCCGTTGGAGAGCTTTTCGATGCGGGCTGAGAGTTCCTTCCAATTGTCCAGCGCGACGCTGGGCGCCTCGCCAGTTTCGGCGGAGATATTCTTGATGTCGTTCTGGAGCGCCTCGTAATCCTTTCCGCTCTTGTCAGTGATGGCATCGAGCTTTTGCTGGAGCACTACGGCCTTCTCGGCATGCTTTTCCAGCGTGGCAATGTTCTTTTTGCTCAGGCGGTTGAACTCGTCAAGGAAATCGTGATCCTTGACAGGGAAGATGGAATAGCACCATCCGCCGACAATCACGAGGATGATGATCCAACGAATCAGGAGGGACTTTTTCATATACGGGGTTAGGTTGTTCAGTGGATTATGGTAGAAAATGCCATGGCGTTTTTCATTATTATTGAAAATCGCCTTATTGTTTCTTCGCGGCGTCTTCTTCGCCTTTTTCTTCCGGGATGATTTCCGCGATAGCCGCACGCACGAAATCGACCTCGACAGTGGAACTGAAGGCGACGCGGACTGTCTTCTCCGAGACTTTCGTAATCGTTCCCAGCGCGCCCGAATTGGTCATCACGCGGTCACCGACCTTGAGCTGGCTAAGCATCTCCTGGATCTGTTTCTGCTTCCGTTGCTGCGGACGAATCATCAGGAAATACATGATTCCCAAGATCGGCAGGAAAATCCACAGGCTTCCCAGACCGCCACCGGCAGGGGCGTTCTGTTGTGCGGCAGGTGCGGCATCGGCAAAGGTCAAAAAGGCTTGGAAAATGGTATTCACAGCTGCTCCCAAAAAGCATTGTATGAGTTCGGCCTATTCGTTAGGCTCAATCGCAAATAGTTAAATATAATTCATTTTTTCATATTTTCAAGTAGCTAGAACCGTCTCACGCCGGGCTGGCCCGCAAGTTTTTGAATTTGCGAGCCAGCTTCGGCATATTTCAAGGCTTCCAAAGCCCCCGCTCATAGAGGGTATTGAAAGCCACGGAGGCACCCGCCAGTTCGCCAATGCGCAGCCCGAGCCCAGAGAGCTCGATGGCGCAGTGGTCTGAGAATTCGCTCCAAGTGAAGCGCGGGAGGTAATACATCAGCGGCTTGAGCATCAGGTCGCCGGCATAGAAGGCGGTGGTACCCAAGGTAATCAGCTCGGGGTTGAAAGCGGCCAGCGCCACGCCGATGCCCTGGGCGAGCCGGAATGCTATTTCATCCATCATCTCGACTGCCAGCGGAATCTTCGCCTTGCAGCCGGCAATCAGTGCGGGAAAGCCGAGTTTCTCCAAGTCGCCATCGACCTCAGGGAGACGCAGGATGGCATGGTCTGGCCGGAAACGAAGAATGTCCTGCATCCGCAGTTTCAACGAACGGCCACCGCAGTATGCCTCGACACACCCGCGCAGACCGCAGCCGCAAATGGGTCCATCAGGATTCAATACCACATGCCCTAGCTCGCCCGCGTTGCCCGTCGTGCCGGTGATGAGGTGGCCGCCGGAAACGATGCCGCTGCCCACGCCGGTGCTCATGGTCAGATAGATGACGTCCTTCTTGCCTTTGCCTGACCCGAAGAACCATTCTGCCAGCACGCCGGCATTCGCATCATTCTCCAGCGCGACCGGCATGCCGAGTTCTTTTTCGAGGTCGGCACGAATCGGAACCTTGTCCCAATGCATGTTTGGAGAACGTAGCAACAGTCCGTTCTTCAGGTCCAGCGGCCCTGGAGCACAAATACCGCATGCAGACACCGCCGTCTGATCCAACCCCGCCTCGGCGAGCAATTTCCGCACTAGTTCCGCGACTTTTGGAAATACCTCGTTGTACTCGCCTTGCATTGGGATGCGGCCACTTGCCAAAACCTCGCCCTGCTCATTGGCCAGGCAGACTGCAACCTTGGTGCCGCCGATGTCGATGCCTAAAACGTGGATGCTCATCTTTTCAAGTTTATAGTCAAAAGGTTAAAGGTTACAACTTTATTCCCAGACGATCGTCCGCTCAGAGTGGACGCAATTGCCAGAGGGCAATTAGTAGCTTCCGCCAAACATGGGACCGGAGGGACCATCCTGAAACATGGGACCGGAAGGGCCGTCCTGAAGCATCGGGCCGGAGGGACCGTCCTGAAGCATGGGACCGGAGGGGCCGTACTGCACCTTGCGCTTGCGGAACGCCTTTTCATAAGGTGATGGACATGAGTGTTTTTTGGAAGAAACGGCGGTCTTCTTTGCACCGACTTTACGGGCAGTCGGCTTTACGGTGACAATGAGATGCTGCGTTTCGCCCAGTTCAAACAGCGTTAGATCACGTGGGACATTCAACATGGGTCAAATTATTGGAAGGAATTGGGGAAATGAATTGCGTCTGGTGCATAATATCCACCATCGCGGTGAATTTTCCAGATATAGGAGAGATATTCACGGTATCGCGGGGCAACTGCCGCAACGGAAAAACGCTCGAGCGCCCGAGCGCGGATGGCGGCACGATCCAGCCCCCCGCAGGCCCGAACGGCCGCGACGAACTCGGCCTGGGTTCGACAGCGGAAGCCATTGAAGCCATTTTGGATGAGTTCCGGAAACGCCCCCCAGTCCGTGGCGACGACCGGTGTTCCGCAGAGCATTGCCTCAATTGCCACATATCCAAAGGGTTCCAAGTAGAGCGTTGGCATGAGTACTGCTTTCGCACGCCCCAACAGCTGCGCCTTGTCGATTCCACCCACGCCATGGAAAATCGCCTGAAAGGACATCCCGGATGCCTGTGCGACTTCGCGGGCAATGCCCACGCCCTTGTCCACGGCGTCCCGCCCAAGATAAAGAAGTCCCTCGCGTTCTTCCTCCGTCACGCCGAGCGGATAGTCATCGGGGTTCACGAAATGGGGTATGACCGTGTCGAAAAACCGGTCTTTCCTCGTTTCCGGCTGTCGGGTATAGATGAAGGCCTGATGCGCATACGAGGGGAAGACACGGTAGTGGGTCCAACAGGTCCCGTAGCCAAGCATTGGTTCGAAGACTGGAAGGCTATGCGGGACGGCGGCCAAATCGCATTGGGCAACTCCATAGATGGAGGCCACCCATTCGGGAGAGCCATCGTCGCTGACGTATTTCTTCAATGCTTCGTCAAGTCGTTTTGTATAAGTGAGATGCCAATGATTTCGGAAGGACCATTTGCTGGTCGCCTTGCCAAGTTCCACCATGGTGCCGTGGTTGCCGGGTGGCAACGAAGAGCCGGCCAGACCATAGTACGCATAGTCGATGCCCAGCAGTTCCGCCAATTGGCAGAAGTTCCAGCAGTTGAAGAGCTGGGAGTCTTCCGGGTGGCTAGCCAGATCCAGCGGCAAACTCGGATGACCTAGGATGTGCAGACGAATGGACAATGGGAAGCAAGGTAAGGAAGAAGGAGGGACGGCAGTGCGGATTAAGTTGCCTCGGAGAGCCTTCTACAGGGCGTCAAGCATTCCGGCCGCGACTTTGCCAGCCATCTGCGCCGCGGTAGTCATCGCTTCGCGGTAGCCTTCGCCACGCAGGCGTGAAGCGACGAATGCGGCCGTAAAGGCATCTCCGCAACCGACCGTATTGCGAACCGGGCCGAAATTGACCGCAGGCACATCGAAGCGTCGGTGGCGGTCAAAGAATGTCGCGCCCGCCTCGCCACGCGTGAAGACAATTGCCTGCAAACGGTAGGCACGCAGGAGATTCTCCATCCAGCGCGTCTCATCCAATTCCAGCAGACGAAGCATCTCTGGCATCTCTTCGGCAGAGACTTTGAGGATACTACAGCACTTCAGGGATTCCTCAATGACCTCGCGGTCGTAGAAGGGCGCTCGCAGATTCAGGTCCAAAATGCGCATGCAGTCTGGCCGAAGGCTGTTCACAAACTCCCGAATGGTCTTGCGCGAGACCGCATTGCGCTGTGCCAGCGTGCCAAAGCAGACCGCCGCCGCCTTGCGGGAGATTGTCTGCAAATCTGTGCATGGACGGAGAAAATCCCAGGCGGCAGGCTCGGCGATGGTATATTGCGGAACTCCGCCTTCCCTCAATTCGACATTTACCAGCCCTGTCGGGGCATCCGTGGTTCGCACCACCAGTCGGCTGGTGATATCCAGTCGTCGGAGGAGTTCCTTCACCTGGTCGCCATCCGCATCCTCCCCCACTGCGGAGACCGGCACTGCAGTCATGCCGCAATGCTGTGCAAAGCGGGAAAAATTGAATGGCGCGCCGCCCAGACGCTTGCCGTCCGGAAGACAGTCAAAGAGAATTTCGCCGATGCCGACGACGATAGGTGATGATTCGGTGTATGACAATTTGCTGGAAATGTGGAGGTTACAGAGTGCTACGCAGATTTCAAGGGCTGGCGTGCATTACACATCAGGTCCGATAATCCGCATTGATGTTCACGTATTCATGGCTGAGGTCGCAAGTCCACAGCACGAAACGGCCGGGGCCGGTTCCGACCTGGAGATTGACCTGGAAGGAACGCTTTTTGAGGACGGCAGTCTGGGCTTCCTCATCCGCATTTTCCACCGCCAGACCGTTACGAACCACAGGCACGTCATCAAAATCGAGATTCACCTGCGCGGGCTTGAAAGGAATCTTGCTGTAACCGGCCGCACAGAGAATTCGCCCCCAATTGGCATCCGCCCCATACCATGCGGTCTTGCAAAGCGGCGAGCGCGCGATTGCCTCGGCAATCTGGCGTGCGGAGGCGTCATCCACTGTGCCGGAGACATTGATCTCCACGAATTTCGTCACACCTTCGCCGTCCAGCACCATCGCCTGGGCAAGTTTGGTAGCACAGAAGCGCAAAGCCTCCACGAACTGATACCACTCTGGCGTATCCTCGACAATGGCGTCATTGCCTGCCATCCCGTTGGCCAGAATCACCATGGTGTCATTGGTGGAGGTGTCGCCGTCCACGATAATGCGGTTGAACGAGTGGTCCAGCGCCACGCCCAAAGCGGCACGCAACGCCTCGCGGTCAATGGCTGCATCCGTGGTAAAATAGGAGAGCATGGTGGCTTGCTTCGGACGGTTCCGGCACAGAACCATTTGCGGAGCAATCATTCCCGCCCCCTTGGTCATCGCCCCGATTCGGACCTTCTTGCCCGCCAACTCGAATTCGACCGCCACGCGTTTCTGCACGGTGTCCGTCGTCATAATCGCCCTGGCGGCATCTTCTCCGCCATCCACCGACAACTCCTTGGCTGCCAAGTCGATGCCATGACGAATTATGTCCATCGGCAACAACTTGCCAATCACTCCCGTTGACGAAACCAGCACCTCTGAGGCAAGGACCCCCAGCCGCTCGGCGGTATAGGCCGCC